>NZ_CP129118.1:0-7500 GCF_033304615.1 Sporosarcina oncorhynchi
CAGTGACTATTTTGGACATTCAAAAAACAGTTGGTGAGCATTACAACATCCGTCTAGAAGATTTTACTGCGAAGAAGAGAACACGTGCCATTGCTTTTCCACGTCAAATTGCCATGTACTTGTCACGCGAGCTGACCGATTTTTCTTTGCCAAAGATTGGCTCTGAATTCGGAGGACGCGATCACTCAACGGTCATCCATGCACATGAAAAAATCTCCAAACAATTGAAAGATGATTCTAATTTGCAGCAGGATGTACAAGATATAAAAGCAATCTTAGGTCGAAGCTGATTCATCCACATGTGCATAACTCAAAAAAATGAAACAAGTTACAAACATTCTGTGCACATGTGTATAGCTTTGGTGCTTATAGGAATTCCGGGCTTATACACATTTCCACAGCCCCTATTACTATTACTATCTTTATTACTACTAATTAATTATATAAGCGAGGGTGCAAAATGAAATTTGAGATTATGAGAGATTGGTTGCTCGAAGGTTTAAATGATGTCATGAAAGCAATCAGTCAAAAAGTGACGAATCCAATTTTGACCGGAGTAAAAATCGAAGTGAACGAAAAAGGATTGACGATGACAGGAAGTGATTCGGATATTACGATCTGTACGTTTATTCCTGTTGAACAAGATGGTGAACAGATTATTCGCGTAGTTGAATCGGGTTCAATCATTCTTCAAGCAAAAGTATTTAGTGAAATCGTAAGAAAGCTCCCTACAAATGACGTCACGATTGAAGTTGAAAACGGCATGCAGACACAAATTCAATCAGGAAAGTCTGAATTCCATTTAATCGGCTCAAATTCAGATGATTATCCTGTACTCCCAAATGTTAAAGATGAATATCGTTTTTCTTTACCAGCAGACCTTATGAAAACGATTATTCGAGAGACAGTTTTTGCTGTCTCACAACAAGAAACTCGCCCGATTCTAACTGGCGTCCATTGGGAAACAGACGAAGAGAAGCTAGTATGTGTCGCAACAGATAGCCATCGTCTTGCTCGTCGTGAAATCCAACCTGAAAATATGCCTGAAAGTCCGTTCAGTGTAGTTATTCCAGGTAAGAGCCTTCAAGAATTGAATAAAATCCTTCCTGACAATGGAGATGTTGTTGAAATTGTCATTGCCGATCAACAAATATTATTTAAATCTAGAAATGTCCTGTTTTATTCTAGGTTGCTTGAAGGAAATTACCCAGATACGTCGAGACTGATTCCTTCAGAATATAAAACAAGTGTACAGGTCAATGGACGTAGCCTGTTGCAGGCCATTGATCGTGCTTCCTTGCTAGCCCGTGAAGAACGGAATAATATTGTCCGTTTCTCAGCAGATAGTGGAAAAGTAATTGAAATCTCCTCCAACTCACCTGAAGTCGGGAAAGTTGAGGAATTGATCGAAGCAATCGACGTAACTGGTGAAGATTTGAAAATCTCTTTCAGCGCAAAATATATGATGGATGCACTGAAAGCAATTGATGGACAGGATATTGCCATTCATTTCACAGGAGCAATGCGACCTTTCATCTTGAAATCAGCTGACAGCGATTCAATCTTGCAATTAATATTGCCAGTAAGAACGTTCTAACAAATATATGAAAAGCAGAACGTGGACTATGAATAAGTTCCACGTTCTGCTTTTTATATTTACTACTGAATCGGCATTATTTCACAATAATTGGAGACCCCCTTTTACTTACTGATGAAAGTTCGGTAAAATGGAATAACAGACTACTATGAGAAGGATTGAAGCTAAATGGAAAAAGTCATAATTGATACCGAATATATTACGTTGGGGCAAATGTTGAAAATGACCAACATCATCAGCTCTGGCGGAATGGCAAAATGGTTTTTAGGCGAACATACCGTTTATTTGAACGATGAAGAAGAAAATCGAAGGGGCAAGAAACTCTACGATGGTGATGTCGTGAACATCCCAGGGCAAGGTGAATTTAAAATATCCGCCACTAAAAACGGTCAAGTAGATGTACATTGAACGTCTTTCCCTGACGAACTTTAGGAATTACAGTTCTCTGGATTTGTCATTTTCTCCACAGATCAATGTATTGATTGGTGAAAATGCACAAGGAAAGACCAATATCATGGAGGCGATCTACGTATTGTCGATGGCAAAATCACATCGTACATCAAATGATCGTGAACTGATACGCTGGGATGAAGAGTATGGTAAAATAGATGGGGACATCCAACGGAAATACGGACGACTCCCGCTTGAATTGACCATTTCGAAAAAAGGCAAAAAGGCTCGTGTCAATCACTTGGAGCAAAACCGTCTTAGCCTTTATATCGGCCAGCTCAATGTGGTGATGTTTGCACCGGAAGATCTGAATCTTGTAAAAGGGAGCCCCCAAGTACGGAGACGCTTCCTAGACATGGAAATTGGACAGATATCTCCGGTTTATTTACATGATTTATTGACATTCCAGAAGGTTTTGAAACAACGGAATGCTATTCTTAAAGATAATAGGGGCAAGTTGGATTTTAAAGACGTCATGTTCGATATCTATACAGAACAATATATACAGGTTGCTGTGCAGATCATCCGCAAACGGTTCTATTTCGTCGAGCTGCTCCAAAAGTGGGCAGAACCTATCCACAAAGGGATTTCCCGGGGAATTGAGCAGTTGATTGTGACGTATGGAACATTAAAAGAGTTTGATTCTGGGCAGACTGCCGAACAGATGGAAGAAATACTCAGCCAAAAATTGCACGAATCGAGACGTCGAGAGCTTGAACGCGGGATGACTTTGATTGGCCCGCATCGTGACGATCTCCATTTTTTTGTGAACGGATATGATATCCAGACATACGGTTCACAAGGCCAACAACGGACAACCGCATTATCTCTTAAGCTTGCGGAAATTGATCTTGTTAAACAGGAAGTCGGAGAGACACCGGTTCTGCTGCTTGATGATGTGCTTTCTGAACTTGACGATTACCGTCAATCGCATCTGCTAAACACGATGCAAGGACAAGTTCAGACGTTCGTGACCACGACCAATATTGCAGGTTTGGATCATGAAGCGATACGCAACGCCAAGTTGTATGAAGTGACGGCGGGCCAAGTGGTCAAAGAGGAGTAATTCTTTCAGTCAAAAAACAATTATTTTAATTAACTATCGTAAAAGCTTGCCGATTGATTGATGTTCTGAAAGGAAAGGTGAACAGTTTGGCTATGGAAGAAAAAGAACTACAGACAGCTTATGATGCGAATCAGATTCAAGTCCTTGAAGGATTGGAAGCTGTGCGCAAGAGGCCAGGTATGTATATAGGTACAACGAGTTCGCGCGGTCTTCACCATCTTGTATGGGAAATTGTAGACAATAGTATCGATGAGGCACTTGCGGGGTATTGCGATCATATCGAAGTAACGATTGAAAAGGATAACTGGGTGCGTGTTGACGACAATGGACGCGGAATTCCAGTCGGCATTCAGGAGTCAACAGGTAGACCTGCCGTTGAAGTCATCATGACCGTCCTTCATGCCGGAGGTAAGTTCGGCGGTGGCGGATACAAAGTGTCAGGTGGATTACACGGTGTTGGGGCATCAGTCGTCAACGCATTGTCCGAAAAGACGGAAGTATATGTACGCCTCGATGGAAAAGTTCATTTCATCGAGTTTGAACGTGGACTTGTTTCGAAGGAATTGGAAGTCGTCGGTGAAACGGATGAAACAGGAACAAGCATCCGTTTCAAGGCAGATGCTGAAATTTTCACAGAGACGACAACTTATGAATATGACATTCTTGCACATCGTCTACGCGAACTTGCCTATCTAAACAGAGGATTGCGCATTACGATAACAGATGAGCGAGAAGGCGAAGAAGGTCATAAAGATACGTTTTACTATGAAGGCGGTATTAAGTCTTACGTTGAGCATTTAAATAAAAACAAAGAACCTATTCATGAAGAACCGATTTTCATAGAAGGTGAAAAAGATGGAATATCCATCGAAATCGCCATGCAATATAACAGCGGCTATGCTGAAAATCTGTTTTCATTTGCGAATAATATCAATACGTATGAAGGCGGAACGCATGAATCTGGCTTCAAGACCGCGTTGACACGTGTAGTAAACGACTATGCTAGGAAAAATAACTTGCTCAAAGAAGCGGACCCAAACTTATCCGGAGATGACGTGCGTGAAGGACTGACTGCAATCGTCTCGATTAAGCACCCAGATCCGCAATTCGAAGGGCAGACAAAAACAAAGCTCGGCAACTCTGAAGTAAGTACAATTACAAATGCTTTATTCTCAGAAGGGTTCCAGCGTTTCCTATTGGAAAATCCAATCACTGCGCGTCTCGTCATCGATAAAAGTTTGATGGCTGCTAGAGCTCGCCTTGCAGCAAAAAACGCACGTGAATTGACTCGACGTAAATCTGCGCTTGAAGTATCCAGCCTGCCTGGTAAACTGTCGGATTGTTCATCACGTGACCCTGCAATTAGTGAACTGTATATCGTTGAAGGTGACTCGGCAGGCGGTTCTGCAAAAAGCGGACGTGACCGACACTTCCAAGCTATCTTGCCATTGCGAGGAAAAATCTTGAACGTCGAGAAAGCCAGACTTGACCGAATTCTAGGTAATGCTGAAATACGTATGATGATCACAGCACTCGGAACCGGTATCGGCGACGAATTTGATTTGTCTAAAGCACGCTATCATAAAATTGTCATTATGACAGATGCCGACGTAGACGGTGCCCATATCCGGACGTTATTGCTGACGTTCTTCTTCCGTTTCATGCGTCCGTTGATTGAAGCAGGCTATATGTATATCGCTCAGCCACCGCTATATCGCGTGAAGCAGGGGAAAAACGAAGAGTATTGTTTTGATGAAGAACAGTTACAAGAAATATTAGCTCGTCTATCACCAGTTCCTAAACCAGTTATTACACGTTATAAAGGTCTTGGAGAAATGGACGCAACTCAATTATGGGAAACGACAATGGATCCGGATCAGCGGACGTTACTGCAAGTACAACTTGAAGATGCATTCGATGCGGATGCAACATTTGAACAGTTGATGGGTGATGAGGTAGAGCCGCGACGCAAATTTATCGAAGAAAATGCAATGTATGTAAAGAATCTCGATACCTGATTAAAAACATCTGTTAGGTGGGGGAAGTGGCATGCATCTTCATGCAGCCAACGATTCTTCCCACCGACAGCTTGAATAGATACACCCAGAATGAATGAACATGGACCTGCGGCAACAAGGGGCTTTGTTCAGTTGACAGGCTGTCCAAAAAGCGCCTGAGTTGAAAGGAGTTTGACGACAATATGGCAGATATGCCTAATCGTGGTGTCCAAGGCATCAATATCAGTACGGAGATGAAAACATCCTTCCTCGACTATGCGATGAGTGTTATCGTTTCGCGGGCATTACCGGATGTGAGGGACGGTTTGAAACCCGTTCACAGACGGATTCTCTATGCGATGCAAGACCTCGGGAACACTGCGGATAAACCCCATAAGAAATCAGCCCGTATCGTCGGTGACGTAATCGGTAAGTATCACCCGCACGGTGACAGTGCTGTTTACGATACGATGGTCAGGATGGCACAAGATTTCAACTATCGCTACATGCTCGTTGACGGACACGGAAACTTCGGTTCTGTCGATGGAGATGCTGCGGCAGCAATGCGTTATACAGAATCACGTATGTCACGCATTGCAATGGAACTGCTTCGTGACATCAATAAAGACACGATAGATTATCAAGATAACTATGATGGACAGGAGAGAGAACCAATCGTCCTGCCAAGCCGATTCCCAAACCTACTTGTAAACGGTACATCAGGAATCGCGGTTGGAATGGCGACAAACATCCCTCCCCACCATATCGGTGAAACAATTGACGGCGTACTCGCAATGGCGGATAACCCGGAAATTACGACAGAGGAACTGATGGAAATTATTCCAGGTCCAGATTTCCCGACGGGTGGAATTATCCTTGGCAGAAGTGGAATCAGAAGAGCGTACGAAACAGGACGCGGCTCTGTCATTATCCGCGGTAAAATCGAAATTGAACGGCATTCAAGCGGTAAAGAGACAATTATTGTAAATGAACTTCCTTATCAGGTAAATAAAGCACGTCTAATTGAAAAGATTGCCGAACTTGTCCGTGATAAGAAAATCGAAGGCATTACCCATTTAGCGGATGAATCGGATCGTACAGGGATGCGTATCGTTATTGAAGTACGCAGAGATGCAAACGTCCATGTCCTGTTGAATAATTTGTATAAACATACAGCGCTACAATCGAGTTTCGGTATCAATATGCTCGCTCTCGTTGATGGACAACCTAAAATTCTAGCGTTAAAAGAAATTCTTTATCATTACTTAGAACACCAGAAAGTGGTCATTCGCAGACGTACCCAATTCGAATTGAATAAAGCGGAAGACCGTGCACACATATTAGAAGGTCTGCGTATCGCGCTGGACCATATCGATGAGATCATTGCTCTCATTCGTGGCTCTAAAACGACTGATGAAGCAAAAACAGGTTTGATGGAGCGATTCAATCTATCTGAACGCCAATCTCAAGCTATCTTGGATATGCGACTTCAACGTCTGACAGGACTTGAGCGAGATAAAATCGAAAACGAATATCAGGAACTGCTTGTATTGATCGCTGAATTGCGTGCAGTGCTAGCAGATGAAGAAAAGGTTATCGAGATTATCCGTGAAGAACTTCTTGAAGTGAAACAGCGTTTTGAAGACAAACGGAGAACTGAAATCACTCTTGGCGGAGCTGAAATGCTTGAAGATGAAGATTTAATACCTGTTGAGAACTCCGTATTGACGTTAACGCATAACGGATACATCAAACGTCTTCCTGCAAGCACGTACCGAAGTCAACGCCGTGGTGGGCGCGGTATCCAAGGCATGGGAACGAACGACGATGACTTTGTAGAGCATCTACTAAACACGTCGACACATGATACGATCCTGTTCTTTACGAGCAGAGGACGTGTGTTCCGTAAAAAAGGCTATCAAGTACCTGAATTCAGTCGCACGGCCAAAGGTCTTCCAATCATTAACCTTTTGGATTTTGACAAGGAAGAAAAAGTGACGGCGATGATTCCGGTCGATAAGTTCGAAGAAGATAAGTATCTATTCTTTACAACGAAGCATGGGGTTGTCAAACGGACATCTGTTGCTGACTTCGCTAATATCCGTTCAAATGGGCTAATTGCCTTGACGTTACGTGAACAAGATGAATTGATTGGTGTGAAAATGACAACAGGTGATCAATTCATTGCAATTGGAACACGTGACGGCATGCTCATCAAATTCGATGAGCGCGATATCCGTTCAATGGGCCGTGTTGCTAGCGGAGTACGCGGTATCCGATTACGCGAAGGAGATATAGCTGTAGGCATGGATATTGTCTCTGAAGGAGATGAAATCCTTGTCGTTACAGAAAAAGGTTTCGGTAAACGAACTCCAGAAGATGAATACCGT
>NZ_CP129118.1:12500-115000 GCF_033304615.1 Sporosarcina oncorhynchi
TTTAGGGCTAGCCTCAAACGTTAGAATCTCGGAGGTAGAGCACTGTTTGGACTAGGGGCCCATCCCGGGTTACCGAATTCAGACAAACTCCGAATGCCGATGATTTATGTTTGGGAGTCAGACTGCGGGTGATAAGATCCGTAGTCGAGAGGGAAACAGCCCAGACCGCCAGTTAAGGTCCCCAAGTATCCGTTAAGTGGAAAAGGATGTGACGCTGTCCAGACAACCAGGATGTTGGCTTAGAAGCAGCCACCATTTAAAGAGTGCGTAATAGCTCACTGGTCGAATGGCGTTGCGCCGAAAATGTACCGGGGCTAAACGGATCACCGAAACTGCGGATTGACACCTATGGTGTCAGTGGTAGGAGAGCGTTCCAAGGGCGTCGAAGCTAGACCGTAAGGACTGGTGGAGCGCTTGGAAGTGAGAATGCCGGTATGAGTAGCGAAAGAAGGGTGAGAATCCCTTCCACCGAATGCCTAAGGTTTCCTGAGGAAGGCTCGTCCGCTCAGGGTCAGTCGGGACCTAAGTCGAGGCCGAAAGGCGTAGACGATGGATAACAGGTTGATATTCCTGTACCACCTCCCCGCCGTTTGAGCAATGGGGGGACGCAGAAGGATAGGGTGAGCGCGCTGTTGGTCATGCGCGTCTAAGCAGTGAGGTGTGGAACGAGGCAAATCCCGTTCCTATAACATTGAGCTGTGACAGCAAGGGGAATTATTCCCCGGAGTCCCTGATTTCACACTGCCAAGAAAAGCCTCTAGCGAGGCGGGAGGTGCCCGTACCGCAAACCGACACAGGTAGGCGAGAAGAGAATTCTAAGGTGATCGAGAGAACTCTCGTTAAGGAACTCGGCAAAATGACCCCGTAACTTCGGGAGAAGGGGTGCTCTGGTAGGGTGTTAAAGCCCGAGAGAGCCGCAGTGAATAGGCCCAGGCGACTGTTTAGCAAAAACACAGGTCTCTGCAAAACCGTAAGGTGACGTATAGGGGCTGACGCCTGCCCGGTGCTGGAAGGTTAAGAGGAGAGGTCAGCGCAAGCGAAGCTTCGAATTGAAGCCCCAGTAAACGGCGGCCGTAACTATAACGGTCCTAAGGTAGCGAAATTCCTTGTCGGGTAAGTTCCGACCCGCACGAAAGGCGTAACGATCTGGGCACTGTCTCAACGAGAGACTCGGTGAAATTATAATATGCGTGAAGATGCGCATTACCCGCGACAGGACGGAAAGACCCCGTGGAGCTTTACTGTAGCCTGATATTGAATTCCGGTGCAGCCTGTACAGGATAGGTAGGAGCCTTTGAGTCCGGAGCGCCAGCTTCGGAGGAGGCAATGGTGGGATACTACCCTGGCTGTATTGGACTTCTAACCCTTGCCCGTGATCCGGGCAGGAGACAGTGTCAGGTGGACAGTTTGACTGGGGCGGTCGCCTCCTAAAGAGTAACGGAGGCGCCCAAAGGTTCCCTCAGAATGGTTGGACATCATTCGTAGAGTGCAAAGGCATAAGGGAGCTTGACTGCGAGACCTACAAGTCGAGCAGGGTCGAAAGACGGGCTTAGTGATCCGGTGGTTCCGCATGGAAGGGCCATCGCTCAACGGATAAAAGCTACCCCGGGGATAACAGGCTTATCTCCCCCAAGAGTCCACATCGACGGGGAGGTTTGGCACCTCGATGTCGGCTCATCGCATCCTGGGGCTGTAGTCGGTCCCAAGGGTTGGGCTGTTCGCCCATTAAAGCGGTACGCGAGCTGGGTTCAGAACGTCGTGAGACAGTTCGGTCCCTATCCGTCGCGGGCGCAGGAAATTTGAGAGGAGCTGTCCTTAGTACGAGAGGACCGGGATGGACACACCGCTGGTGTACCAGTTGTCTTGCCAAAGGCATCGCTGGGTAGCTATGTGTGGAAGGGATAAATGCTGAAAGCATCTAAGCATGAAGCCCCCCTCAAGATGAGATTTCCCATTACGCAAGTAAGTAAGATCCCTCAAAGAAGATGAGGTAGATAGGTCCGGGGTGGAAGCGTGGCGACACGTGCAGCTGACGGATACTAATCGATCGAGGACTTAACCTTATATGTTAGAAAGCGCACGGTTGAACGTGATGAGTTCAGCAACAATGTCTGTTTTATCCGGTTTTGAATGAACAAGTATCGTTCAGTTGTCTGGTAATGATGGCGAAGAGGTCACACCCGTTCCCATACCGAACACGGAAGTTAAGCTCTTCAGCGCCGATGGTAGTAGGGGGTTTCCCCTTGTGAGAGTAGGACGTCGCCAGGCAAAGGCCATCCCTTGTGGGGGATGGTTTTTTTGTGCGTTAAAATTCGACCGAAGGTTGAGTGTTGTTTTGACTTTTTATTCGTTAATAAAGGTTAAGCTCTTCAGCGCCGATGGTAGTAAAGGGGCGAAGCCACTTTGCGTAATTTACACCAACTGTGCAAATTACGCAGGGAACTGGTTTCCCGCTGTGAGAGTAGGACGTCGCCAGGCAAAGGCCATTCCCTGTGGGGGATGGTTTTTTTGTGCGTTAAAATCAGTTCGACAGTGGAGCATTGGTTAAAAGCATTTGGCGCGAAATCGTGCTGCTTAGGAAGTGGGCGTTGTTCCGCGGCAATCGATATTTGTGGATAGAAAATTGTCCATAGATCATCCCGTGTCGCGTGAAGTGCCTTTTCAAATTAGTCTTTTTCTTTTGATCTGTAATGTAAATAGATGAGTGGTGAAATACGCTCATGTTGACTATCTATATCAGCTTAACCCGGCCAGCAAAGCGCTCACCTCGCTGCCAAAACCGCTCACCCGCGCCCGTAACCAGCAATCGCACGCCCATAAACTCCCCGCTCGCGCCCATAAATAGCAATCGCGCGCCCATAAACTCCCCACCCGCGCCCGTAACCAGCAATCGTGCGCTCATAAACTCCCCGCTCGCGCCCGTAACCAGCAATCGCACGCTCATAAATTCCCCGCTCGCGCCCATAAATAGCAATCGTGCGCCCATAAACCGCAACCCATCATCCGTAAAATAACTTGCGTTTCTCACAACGAATAAGTTTGCTATCGAACCTCGGTTTACAAAGCTTTATCAGTAAATTAGACCGTCCAACAAGCAATTCAATTTACTTAAACCTGTACTGTTTCCATTCTTGTTGATTAATAAAGACCACTAGAGGAAATGATGGAAATGGTTGTGATGAATGATTCATCAACAGGACCATATCACCGCATGGGAAGAGCATAACTAAGAAATCTGTCATTCCGCTCATCATGGAAGAGATCTAACCACCTACTCGGTGCATTCGCTTACTGCTTAAATGATAAAAGTCATTCAGCGAATAATAGGAATTCTTTTTCTTATTAACACTTCCTTGACACACCTATTAGGCACTGATAACCTTTTAATAATATTCACATGTAGAGAACGTTACTAATAGGAGGAATTGCAATGTGGGAATCTAAATTTACTCGCGAGGGATTAACATTTGACGACGTTTTACTTGTACCGGGGGCATCGGAAGTATTGCCGAAAGATGTATCATTATCTGTTAACCTGACAAAGAAGATTACATTGAACATTCCGATCATCAGTGCTGGAATGGATACGGTCACTGAATCTAAAATGGCTATCTCCATGGCGCGTCAAGGTGGTCTGGGGGTTATTCATAAGAACATGAGCATTGAAGAGCAGGCTGAGCAGGTTGTGACAGTTAAACGTTCAGAGAATGGTGTCATCACAAATCCTTTCTTCCTTACGCCTGAACATCAAGTGTTCGATGCAGAACATTTAATGGGGAAATATCGGATTTCCGGTGTTCCAATCGTCAACAATATGGATGAAATGAAGCTTGTCGGAATCTTGACGAATCGGGATCTTCGTTTTATCCAAGATTACTCGATGATTATCAATGAAGTGATGACAAAAGAAAATCTTGTGACAGCAGCTGTTGGGACAACACTTGAAGATGCTGAGAAGATTTTGCAGAAGTATAAAATTGAAAAACTTCCGATTGTCGATGATAACGGAATTTTAAAAGGGTTAATTACGATTAAGGATATTGAAAAAGTTATTGAATTCCCGAATGCTGCAAAGGACAAGCAAGGTCGTTTGCTCGTCGGTGCAGCAGTTGGTGTCACTTCAGATACGATGGTACGTGTTGCAAAGCTTGTTTCTGCTGAAGTCGATGTTATTGTCATCGATACGGCTCATGGTCATTCAAAAGGAGTTTTGGAGACTGTTGCACAAATCCGCAGGGAGTATCCAGACCTCGATATCGTCGCAGGCAACGTAGCGACAGCAGAAGGAACGGCAGCTTTATATGAAGCAGGAGCAGATGTTGTCAAAGTAGGTATCGGTCCTGGTTCAATTTGTACGACTCGTGTCGTTGCAGGTGTTGGAGTACCTCAAATTACAGCTGTTTATGAATGTGCGTCCGAAGCCCGTAAACACGGCAAGACAATCATTGCAGACGGCGGTATCAAGTACTCCGGTGATATCGTTAAAGCGCTTGCTGCAGGCGGACATGTTGTTATGTTAGGCAGTCTGCTTGCAGGTACGACTGAAAGCCCTGGAGATACTGAAATCTATCAAGGTAGACGTTTTAAAGTGTACCGTGGAATGGGTTCTGTAGGCGCGATGGAACACGGTTCAAAGGACCGTTATTTCCAGGAAGATGCGAAGAAGCTGGTGCCTGAAGGTATTGAAGGCCGTATGCCATACAAAGGCCCTCTATCGGATTCAATCCATCAGCTAGTCGGAGGAATTCGTGCAGGCATGGGTTATTGTGGCACGAAAGATCTTGAAGACTTGCGTGAAAGAGCACAATTCATCCGCATGACAGGTGCAGGTTTGCGCGAGAGCCATCCACACCAGGTGCATATTACAAAAGAAGCGCCAAACTACTCTATTTCTTAATGAATAAACATAGTTAAATGCAACTTCAGCACCTTTCCGTCCGTCAGTATATGAGCGGAAAGGTGCTTTTTTAATCTCTAGCCCTACTAGGTAGCTTCTTGTGCTAAAATATGAAGTGGAATAAAGCAATGACGGAGGTAGTTTGGTGAAACGTAAAATGAATAAATGGGTTGCCTTATTGATCTTGCCATTTATGTTACTGATGACGATCGATTCAGCACCTGTACAAGCAGATTCAACTTTAGGTATCCATGTGGATGGAGCCATTTTAATTGACGCGGACAGCGGTAAGATTCTATACGAAGAAAATGCAGATACACCACTTGGCATTGCTAGTATGTCAAAGATGATGACAGAATATATTCTGTTTGAAGCGATTGAAGAAGGCAAAATCAGCTGGGATCAGGAATACAGTGTGACGGATTATACATATGCGGTTTCGCAGGATCGTCGATTGAGTAACGTACCACTTCGCAGAGACGGTACGTATACAATTCTTGAACTGTATGAAGCTCTCGCAATATATTCCGCAAATGCTGCGACAATTGCCATTGCAGAAACGATTGCCGGGACTGAAACTGAGTTCCTGAAATTGATGGATGAAAAGGCGAAAGAGCTTGGTTTAAAAGATTATAAATTTGTCAACTCAACTGGGTTGAATAATGAGTACTTGCACGGGATGCATCCACAAGGGACAGGTGAGAAGGACGAGAACGTTATGCCTGCAAAATCAGTGGCTCGTCTCGCATTCCATTTGATGAAAGATTATCCGGAAGTATTGGAAACAACAAAAATTAATTCAAAAGTATTTCGTAAAGGTACGTCAGATGCCATTAAGATGGACAACTGGAACTTCATGCTTCCTGGCTTCGTTTACGAGTATGAAGGCGTAGATGGATTGAAGACGGGTACAACCGATTTTGCAGGACATTGCTTCACGGGAACAGCGATGCGTGGAGATAAGCGTGTTATCGCAGTTGTCATGAAAGCAGTAGATGCAAACGGCAAAGGCTCATACAAAGCACGATTTGATGCAACACGCGCATTGTTCGATTATGGGTTCAGCCAGTTTTCTGAACAGGAATTGTTGCCTGCAGGTTATCAATTCAAAGATCAGAAAACATTGGACGTGCGCAAAGGTAAAGAAAAAACGGTTTCCATTGAAGTGAAGGAACCGATCCGTGCGATGATCAAGTCGAGTGAGAAAGATTTGTACGAACCTCAGCTTGTGTTGGATGAAAAGTATGTAAAAGATGGCGCTATTGAAGCGCCTGTTAAAAAAGGAACAGTCATTGGGCATGTGAACGTCGTCAAAAAAGAAGGCGAAGATTACGGCTTCATCGACTCGAAAGATCTTGGCATGGATATCGTTGTGACAGAAGACGTGGAGAAGGCAGGCTGGTTCTCGCTCACAATGAGTGCAATCGGTGATTTCTTCGTTGGAATCTGGGACGGTGCGACAGGATTTATTAAAGGATTGTTCGATTGATCAAAAAGGTAATGGACCCCACGTGGGATTCATTACCTTTTTTCATTAACTGCTAATATGCCAAGCTTCCATAAGCTGTTGGACTGCCGGTGCAATCTCATTATCCGCAAAGCCTCCGAATCCGATGAGAAACGAAGGATGTTCACTTTTTGAAGCTTTCCGGTATGTGTTCAACCCATAGACGCGAATGCCTTTTGTCAATGCAGCTTTCGTTAATGCATCTTCGCTTAATTTTGTATGGACATTGATGATAATATGCATGCCTGCTTCATCTCCTGAATAGGAAACGTGCGGTGCATATTGTTGGAGTGATTCCGTCAGTAATTGCAATTTGCGTTTGTACACTTTCCGCATCCTGTTCAAATGTCTTGAAAAATGCCCGTCCGCCATGAAACGTGCGATTGTATGTTGGTCAAGTCTCGGGACAGTGGACGAGTAATGAATGAAAGCTTTCTCATAGCTTTCAAGTAACACTTGAGGAAGCACCATATACGCAATTCGTAATGAAGGCATGAGTGATTTCGAGAAAGTACTTATATAGATGACATTGCCTGCTTTGTCCATTCCTTGAAGTGAAGGGATCGGTCGTCCGGTATAACGGAACTCGCTATCGTAATCGTCTTCGATAATGAAATGATTTTCATTAGATGATGCCCAGTTCAACAAAGCTGTTCTACGCGCCGCAGAGAGCACTGTGCCGGTTGGGAACTGATGAGATGGTGTCACGTATGCAACTGTCGCAACGGATTGTTGTAGCGCTTGCACATCCATCCCTTCGTCATCGACTGGAATCGGTATCGCTTCTCGGTTATTGTGATAGAAAACATGATGCGTTAGCGGATAACCAGGATCTTCGATGGCATACGTTGCTTCAGGTCCAAGTAACCGGATGAGCAGGGGCATAAGTTGTTCGGTACCTGAACCGACGATAATCTGGTCTGCGGTGCAGTCAACTCCTCGTGAATGATATAAATACTTCGCGATTTCCTGCCGGAGTTCCGGGTCTCCGTGCGGATGTCCGAGTAATAGAAGATGCTGAGCGGATTCATCGATTACATCTTTCGCATATTTACGCCATTGGGTAAAGGGGAAGTAGGCTGTATCAATCTTTCCCGGGGAGAAATCGATTGCCAACTCCGTCAGTTGTTCCTCTGTTTGGGCAGGAAGAGGTTTAACTGGTTGAATGTACGCCAATTCGCCGATTTCCTGCACGAAATATCCCCTACGCGGTTTTGAAGTAATAAACCCCTCCGCGACAAGCTGTCCATACGATAACTCGATCGTCGTCTGACTCACATCCAGGAACTCTCCAAGTTTACGTTTCGAAGGTAGCTTCTCACCTACAGGCAGCTTGCCGTCAATAATCCCTTCACGTATCTGTTCGTAAATCTGTTCATATAAAGGGATATTATTTTCTTTATTCAATTCAATTAATAGCATTTCCATCGTAGAAACCTCCAACTGACCACCTTTAAAGTATGATATCTGGTCATTTTCATATGGTCATATATTAGTATACTTAATAATAAGAAAAGGGGGAAGGTAAAATGGAATTTAAATATGGCGGCGTCATTATGGACGTCATTAATGCAGAGCAGGCAAAAGTGGCAGAAGCGGCAGGTGCAATCGCGGTTATGGCACTCGAGCGTGTTCCGTCCGATATCCGGGCAGCGGGTGGAGTGGCAAGGATGGCAGATCCTCGGATTGTAGAGGAAGTGCAAAAGGTGGTTTCCATTCCGGTTATGGCAAAAGTACGGATTGGTCATATAACAGAAGCGCGTGTGTTGGAATCGATGGGGGTCGACTACATAGACGAAAGCGAAGTGCTTACACCAGCCGACGATGAGTTTCATTTATTGAAAAGTGACTATCAAGTTCCATTCGTCTGCGGAGCACGTAATCTTGGAGAAGCGGCACGCCGGTTAGGCGAGGGTGCGAAAATGCTGCGTACCAAAGGAGAACCGGGCACAGGTAATATTGTAGAAGCCGTACGACATCTTCGCATGGTCAATGCGCAAGTGAATAAAATTATCCATATGAGCAATGATGAACTGATGGTGGAAGCCCGTGATCTAGGGGCTCCTTATGAAATACTTCTCGCAATACGTGAAGCGAAGCGTCTACCGGTCACAAACTATGCAGCAGGCGGCGTGGCTACTCCTGCGGATGCGGCACTCATGATGGAACTAGGGGCAGATGGTGTCTTTGTCGGCTCAGGCATTTTCAAATCCGATAATCCTGAACGTTTCGCGCGGGCGATCGTCATGGCGACTGAAGATTTCAAGAACTATCCACTGATCGCAGACCTGTCAAAGGATATTGGCACACCAATGAAAGGTTTGGAAATTAGCAAGCTTGCAGAAAGTGAATTAATGGCTGTTCGCGGAGTGTAAAGGTTGAACAAATCTAATCTGAATTTTAAATACAGAGTAGTAAAAGGTCAGGCAATCCATAATTGTCTTGGCCTTTTTTTGAATCTAATTAAGTGATTAAACGTATAGAGAGTAAATACGGGGAGGTAGAGGGGAATGGATAAGATTTTTTCAGTAAAATATTTATTGAAATCAATCAATTCTAAGGACACCATTCAATATGGGGATGATGAAGACGTGTTTGAGGAAGTAATTGTTTTAGTCAGAGCGGACGGGAAAGATGATGCAATGAAAAAGGTCATCGATCAATATGAAGAACTGACGTATGAAAATGCTGCAGGCGGAATGACGACTTGGCAATTTGTAACAGTCTTGGATTGTTATGAATTAGTTGACAATATAGAAGGCGACATTGACTTCAAGGAAGTGTACAGCAGGTATATCCTAGTGGAAACGGGGACAACAGCGGAGGAAGTAATCCAGCAGTATGCATTGGATAAATGAATAAGAGAATCTGAGTATGAATAGAGTTCGGAATTAGCAAAGTTACAAAAGAGCCTACGATATCAGAGGAGGCAATAATTTTCATACGCATCAAAGTGGTTATCGGATTTTTTGTTATGATGTCACTGCTAATAAGGCAACTCTATTTTTCGTTTTACATTTATGAATAAGGACTGATGATGTATGACAGAACGCTTGAAAGTATTTGACGAGAACTATCGTCATATTGGTGAGGAATTAAGGGACATCATCCACGAAAAAGGCTTGTGGCACGAGACCTTTCATTGTTGGCTTATTGATGAAGAAAACGTCTACATTCAAAAGAGAAGTTTTGCCAAAAAAGACTTTCCCGGTCTGTATGACATTACAGCGGCAGTACATTTACTGGCTGCTGAAAACGTGATGGATGGAATACGAGAAGTGGAGGAAGAGTTAGGAATACTAGTGGATCCCGCGAAATTGATGAAAGCTGGTGTCGTTCGAGATGTTAGTAGACTACCTGGGTTTATTGACAAGGAATTTACGAATATATTCCTGTATCAATCAACCTTTTCACCTACCGACTTTTCACTGCAAGGAGAGGAGGTGGAAGGGATTTATGCAGTTGGAATGAATAACTTGATATCCTTATTCCGAAATGATTGTAAATCAATCACATGTACAAACTTTATAACTGGGTCATCATCGGAAGCAACTATTACTGATTTTGTTCCACATGAAACAGAGTATTTCAACAAAATTGCAGAAATGTTGGAGCGAGTCGATCAATAATGTTTAATGAATCAAAGTCGTCTATCCATTAAAATAAATGCATCAAACCAATGATCACCTAAACGTTTCTGCCTTTCATACGAAGATGGATTAGTTATTGTGTGTAACCAATACATTCAAAGAAAAGGAGCGTGGATTATATGTTGGTGTCTGAAGTGTGGAAAAGATATAAGTCTGATAAGAAAATTGAAGGCTATTCTCCGCTTACATTGAAAATGTATGGCTATCAAGCTGATCTTTTCATACGTTTTTTTGGAGATGTCAGTTTTGGTTCGTTGACTACAGATCAGTTGAAACAGTATTTGATTGAAGCTGGAGAGCACTTGAAACCCTCAAGCTTGGGCCACCGTGTACGTTTTATAAGGTCCGTATTCAAATGGGCGCATGAAGAGGGACATATCCTATCGAATCCTGCATCCAAATTAAAAGAACCGAAGATGGGTCAACGAATTCCAAAGTTCCTGACAGATTATGAAATGGAGTTGCTTTGGGAAGGTTGTCAAACGGTTATGGAGAAAGCATTGTTCGAGTTTTTTTATTCCACAGGATGCCGTATAGGTGAAGTGGAAAAGTTGAACAGAGAGGATATTAATTTCACTGGTAACTCTGTAATCGTATTAGGGAAAGGGGATAAGGAAAGAGAAGTCTACTTCAGCGTCCGTTGTTCCATTTGGTTAAAAAGATACTTGGACGAGCGAGAAGATGATGATCCGGGTCTATTTGTCACTCAGCGAAATCCAAAAAGGCGGATGAGTATAGATGCGATCAGATATACGATCAAGCGTATATCAGGCCGGGCAGGCATCAGAAAGGAAATCCATCCGCACCAGCTACGTCATAGTTATGCGACACATATGGTAAACAACGGAGCACCTTTAGAAGTTGTCCAAAGTCTCCTCGGCCATGAAAAAAGTGAAACCACAAAAATCTACGCCCATCTCAGTGGGAAACTGCGATACGATTTGTATAATCGGTACTTTTAATGAAAGATGAATCTCAAACAAATAGGCGGAAAAGTCATGTAATTAAAAAGAATAAATGATATACTTGGATTGGAAAGTAATTGGTTTAAAAAATGCGGTATTCCACAAACGGGCCAGTTTAGTAGAAGAAGAGGCGTTTTTAGAAGCGTGTTGAATATAGTTAATATATGGTGATAATTCAATTCAACATTTTCTTGGAGGGAGTATTAATTTGAAGAAAATAATGACTTTATTATTTACAATGATGTTTTTAACAGCTTGTTCAGAAACTACGAACAATGATTATAAATATAGAGGAGAAAGTGAACATTGGGAAGCTGTATACGCCTATAAAGGAACAGAAAAATGGGGAGAAAAAGACGGAAAAAGAACATATTCGAACGAAGATGGCTATGAGTTCGTATTAAAATATAAAGGTTCTTTAGAAGAGTTGTCTTCATTACAAAAACTTGAATACTCTTATGAAACTATTAGTAGTAATGGGAAAAGCACTGAAGAGTTCACGGAACCCCCATCAACAGTAACATTTTCGTCATCGGGTAGTGGAAAAGGTGGCGCAAAAGTACGTGAAGATGAAGTTATAAAAGTAAATGTAAAATGGGATGACTTTGAAGAGTCATTTGAACTGCATAATAATAGTAAGTAACTTTGTTCAACTCCCATGAAAATTAAACTCTCAACTTCGCTGAAAAAAGCAACACTAAAGAAGACGCAGCTCAGGTTTTTTAAAAAAATGCAGCGCCTAGGATTGGATCAAATTATTTGTTGGATCAGGAGGCTTCTGGTTCAGTGATTGTAACGCTGTAACCTAAGTTTTCGAGCCTTCGAACAGAATACCGTACAATGGATTGCTGTTTTTGTTTATCGAAGTAATCCTCACCCAAGTCTACGTACATTTCTTTTCGTGTTAAAAGATAATAGGCAATCCTCAAAATGGCGTGGGCGACTGAGATACCAGCACGTTTTTTACCTTTCCGTGCTGCTGTACGTCTATACATCGCTCCGAGATAAGTTTTTGAACCTCTTAATGAGTGAGCGGCTTCTATCAAAGCTGACTTTAGATATTTGTTTCCTTTTTTCATAGTTGACGATTTCCTTTTGCCAGCACTTTCGTTATGGCCGGGTACTAATCCTGCCCAGGAACATAAATGGGAAGAGCTAGGGAATTGATTCCCAACATCGGTTCCTATTTCAGCGAGGATTTGTTCAGCCATACGAGTCGCAACGCCAGGAATGGAATCCAAACGTTCAATATCTGCTTGGTGAGAGGATAGTCGATTAGCTATCTCTTGATTTAGAATCTCAACCTGTTCAGTTAGAAAGTCGATATGAGTGAGAATGGTTTTTATCATGAGGCGTTGATGTGAACTAATATATCCGCGAAGGGCAAGTTCTAGTTCATCTTTTTTCTTTTTCATTGAACGACGAGCGAAGTCCGCAAGTTTTTCCGGATCGTCTACGCCATCTGCGATGGCATTAAGCATGTCACGAGCCGAAACGCCCATAATATCGGAGACAACGGAGCCTAGCTTGATATTCGCTCCTTCTAGTACTTTTTGAATCCGATTATGTTGTCTTGCGCGCTCTTCAATGATACTTCTACGGTATCGGACTAACTCTCGTAGTTCTCGCTGATTTCGGTCGGGGATGAAACTTGCTTTAAGCAGACCATGTCGAAGAAGTTTGGCTATCCATTCAGCATCCTTCACATCGGTCTTGCGACCGGGTACTGCTTTCATATGTTGAGCATTGACTACTAAAAACTCGATATTCTCTGCTTCAAGTAAGTTAACGATCGGCTTCCAAAATACACCTGTACTCTCCATTGCTACGTGGGTACACCCATGCTCCTTGATCCAGTCGATTAACTGTATTAGAAATACAGTTTTAGTGGAAAACGTTTGAATCTCCTTTCCTTTTGGAGTCATGATACATGCGGTAATGGAATCCTTGTGAACGTCCATCCCACATGCGCGTTCAATGATTACTTCCATTGTAATCATCCTTTCCACGGCAAATAGTATTGGAGGCTGGTGCATCAACCAGAGTAGGATTAATCTCCCATGAGTGCTTCCCGTAAGGGAGCGACATTCTGTCATGCACCGTGGTCGATGGAGTCAGACTAACGGACGGGCTCTATGGCACCATAGTTGATCGACCTTCCTCTCCCAGCCGTAGTATCCGATACCCGTTCTACACACATTTTCATCCTCTGTGGTGTAGTGCTGTTTTTGCGCTACATGGATGGCTAACGGTGCAGTTTAGTTGAATAAGAAGATTATTTAGCGATTATGTCCAATAAGTTAATATATGTAAAATGTTTAACACTATATAGATCAACTGGCACTTATACAAACCCATGGTCATTCAGTTACTTATGATAAAATTAGTACTATGAGGGTTCATATGAAAGGTGGTCAGAGCATGATAAGAAAACCAACACTCATCACTTGGAAACCTACTGATGAAATTACTAAAGGGTTTATTCAAGTAGTTAAATTCGACATGAGTTTCGGTGACAAGGGACTAACTATAACTCTAGTTGATAAAATGAGAACTACAGTAGATATCACATATGATAAGAGTACAAACTACTTGGGAGACTTTGTTGTATCTTTTCGTTATACCAGTGAAATCCCAATGTCCATGCTTGCCTCCCAAGCAGAGGCAGCCAGGGATAAGAGTCGTCTAAACAATTTTGAGACTTGTTTTTATAAAGCAGTGGACTCTGATTATTTAGATCGGTTCAAACCAGATTTTCCCGGTGATTTAGCAGGTGGTTTAGAACACCATATATTTCCCGTGGACACAGGAATAGTCGAGGTTATTAATGACTATGAACCGAGCATTACTTTAACTAAGACCACTTTATAAAACGTTTTTCCTTGTTCAACTCCCATGAAAATTAAACTCTCAACTTCGCTGAAAAAAGCAACACTAAAGAAGACGCAGCTCAGGTTTTTTAAAAAAATGCAGCGCCTAGGATTGGATCAAATTATTTGTTGGATCAGGAGGCTTCTGGTTCAGTGATTGTAACGCTGTAACCTAAGTTTTCGAGCCTTCGAACAGAATACCGTACAATGGATTGCTGTTTTTGTTTATCGAAGTAATCCTCACCCAAGTCTACGTACATTTCTTTTCGTGTTAAAAGATAATAGGCAATCCTCAAAATGGCGTGGGCGACTGAGATACCAGCACGTTTTTTACCTTTCCGTGCTGCTGTACGTCTATACATCGCTCCGAGATAAGTTTTTGAACCTCTTAATGAGTGAGCGGCTTCTATCAAAGCTGACTTTAGATATTTGTTTCCTTTTTTCATAGTTGACGATTTCCTTTTGCCAGCACTTTCGTTATGGCCGGGTACTAATCCTGCCCAGGAACATAAATGGGAAGAGCTAGGGAATTGATTCCCAACATCGGTTCCTATTTCAGCGAGGATTTGTTCAGCCATACGAGTCGCAACGCCAGGAATGGAATCCAAACGTTCAATATCTGCTTGGTGAGAGGATAGTCGATTAGCTATCTCTTGATTTAGAATCTCAACCTGTTCAGTTAGAAAGTCGATATGAGTGAGAATGGTTTTTATCATGAGGCGTTGATGTGAACTAATATATCCGCGAAGGGCAAGTTCTAGTTCATCTTTTTTCTTTTTCATTGAACGACGAGCGAAGTCCGCAAGTTTTTCCGGATCGTCTACGCCATCTGCGATGGCATTAAGCATGTCACGAGCCGAAACGCCCATAATATCGGAGACAACGGAGCCTAGCTTGATATTCGCTCCTTCTAGTACTTTTTGAATCCGATTATGTTGTCTTGCGCGCTCTTCAATGATACTTCTACGGTATCGGACTAACTCTCGTAGTTCTCGCTGATTTCGGTCGGGGATGAAACTTGCTTTAAGCAGACCATGTCGAAGAAGTTTGGCTATCCATTCAGCATCCTTCACATCGGTCTTGCGACCGGGTACTGCTTTCATATGTTGAGCATTGACTACTAAAAACTCGATATTCTCTGCTTCAAGTAAGTTAACGATCGGCTTCCAAAATACACCTGTACTCTCCATTGCTACGTGGGTACACCCATGCTCCTTGATCCAGTCGATTAACTGTATTAGAAATACAGTTTTAGTGGAAAACGTTTGAATCTCCTTTCCTTTTGGAGTCATGATACATGCGGTAATGGAATCCTTGTGAACGTCCATCCCACATGCGCGTTCAATGATTACTTCCATTGTAATCATCCTTTCCACGGCAAATAGTATTGGAGGCTGGTGCATCAACCAGAGTAGGATTAATCTCCCATGAGTGCTTCCCGTAAGGGAGCGACATTCTGTCATGCACCGTGGTCGATGGAGTCAGACTAACGGACGGGCTCTATGGCACCATAGTTGATCGACCTTCCTCTCCCAGCCGTAGTATCCGATACCCGTTCTACACACATTTTCATCCTCTGTGGTGTAGTGCTGTTTTTGCGCTACATGGATGGCTAACGGGTGCTTTAGTTCAATAACGGTCTTCCACAATCGGGCGCGATTGCTTAAAAAGTGATTGCGTCCAGATCACGTAAATGTGCCAAATTATTTTGGGCAAAATACTTAATAACAGAAGGGATTTACACTGACAAGGAGGAGTGCACATTTGAAAAAGTTGCTATTGGGTTTAGTTATTATTATGGCAATGATTTCTTTATACTCATATCAGTTGCCAATTATGAGTACAGGAGAAGCGATAGTAAGTGCAGAAAAACACTTGCAAAATCCACCAAAGGAGTGGGGAAAGTCATTTTCAGACTATGATTGGAATGATACTCCATTAGAAAACGTTGTTGTATCGCTAAATCAAAAGAATGATTTTTGGAGCAACTTAACAAATAGAATGAATTGGGAAGTCACTCTAAAAAATAATGGTGCAGAGCCAACAGTTGTTATAGATGCTTATACAGGTAAACTCATTGATATTTATGGACCGTTAAACTAAGTATCCCATTTTACTGTTCAAGTAATGGGCGCGATTGCTTAAAAAGTGATTGCGTCCAGATCACGTAAATGTGCCAAATTATTTTGGGCAAAATACTTAATAACAGAAGGGATTTACACTGACAAGGAGGAGTGCACATTTGAAAAAGTTGCTATTGGGTTTAGTTATTATTATGGCAATGATTTCTTTATACTCATATCAGTTGCCAATTATGAGTACAGGAGAAGCGATAGTAAGTGCAGAAAAACACTTGCAAAATCCACCAAAGGAGTGGGGAAAGTCATTTTCAGACTATGATTGGAATGATACTCCATTAGAAAACGTTGTTGTATCGCTAAATCAAAAGAATGATTTTTGGAGCAACTTAACAAATAGAATGAATTGGGAAGTCACTCTAAAAAATAATGGTGCAGAGCCAACAGTTGTTATAGATGCTTATACAGGTAAACTCATTGATATTTATGGACCGTTAAACTAAGTATCCCATTTTACTGTTCAAGTAATGGGCGCGATTGCTTAAAAAGTGATTGCGTCCAGATCACGTAAATGTGCCAAATTATTTTGGGCAAAATACTTAATAACAGAAGGGATTTACACTGACAAGGAGGAGTGCACATTTGAAAAAGTTGCTATTGGGTTTAGTTATTATTATGGCAATGATTTCTTTATACTCATATCAGTTGCCAATTATGAGTACAGGAGAAGCGATAGTAAGTGCAGAAAAACACTTGCAAAATCCACCAAAGGAGTGGGGAAAGTCATTTTCAGACTATGATTGGAATGATACTCCATTAGAAAACGTTGTTGTATCGCTAAATCAAAAGAATGATTTTTGGAGCAACTTAACAAATAGAATGAATTGGGAAGTCACTCTAAAAAATAATGGTGCAGAGCCAACAGTTGTTATAGATGCTTATACAGGTAAACTCATTGATATTTATGGACCGTTAAACTAAGTATCCCATTTTACTGTTCAAGTAATGGGCGCGATTGTGGAGCAAGAAAAATCTGAGAGGTAGCAATTGCTATCTCTTTTTTTGAACAGTAAGAATTGATAGTGCAGTTTTTTTGGGTAAGAAGGCTTCACAAACGCTGTTATATTCTTGCTAAAAAGTTTCGTATGTAGTAAAGTAATGATAATTTAATACATCAGACGATGATGGGAAGCAGTAGCGAGTATGTTTTTTGTAGAGAGCCAGCGGGTGGTGGAAGCTGGTAAAGACACTTGTGAATCCGTCCCTGAGTAGCCGGGTTGAACGAATAGTAAGCCCAGCCGGACATTGAACCGTTATTTCAACGAGTGGATCAGCGCATTTGCTGATCAATTTGGGTGGCAACGCGGGTAGTTCTCGTCCCTATTATAGGGGATGGAGGGCTTTTTTTGTGTCTTCAAATCGTCGTCAATTTCCATTAGAGGAGGAAAAAACATGTTGGATATTAAAAAGTTACGTGCAGATTTCGATGGAGTGAAAGAAAAGCTTGCGAAACGTGGAGAAGATCTGTCCGATTTGGATAAATTCGTTGGTTTGGATGACAAACGTCGGGAATTAATCGCAAAAGTAGAAGTGTTAAAAGCGGAGCGCAATGAAGTGTCACAAAAAGTGGCGGAGATGAAACGCAACAAGGAAAATGCGGATGACGTTATCGCTCGTACGCGTGAAGTCGGCGATGAGATTAAAACATTGGATGAAGAGTTGCACAAAGTCGAAGAAGAACTCAATTATGTAGTGATGCGTATCCCGAACATTCCTCATGAAAGTGTTCCTGTCGGCGACAGCGAAGATGACAACGTGGAAATCCGTACGTGGGGCGAGAAGCCTGAATTTACGTTTGAACCGAAACCCCACTGGGAAATTGGAACAGATTTGAAATTACTTGATTTTGAACGTGCAGCGAAAGTGGCGGGAAGCCGTTTCGTATTCTATCGTGGCCTTGGTTCACGCTTGGAACGTGCGTTGATCAGCTTTATGATGGACCTTCATGTCGATGAGCATGGCTATGAAGAAATGCTACCGCCCTACTTGGTAAACCGCACGAGCTTAACAGGTACTGGTCAATTGCCGAAATTCGAAGAGGATGCGTTCCTAGTTGAGGAAGAGGACTATTTCTTAATTCCGACATCTGAAGTACCGGTAACGAACTTCTACCGTGATGAAATTCTGGACGGTGCACAACTGCCTGTGGCATTTACAGCATACAGCACAAACTTCCGTTCAGAGGCAGGTTCCGCAGGACGTGATACACGTGGGTTAATTCGCCAGCATCAGTTCAATAAAGTTGAGCTTGTTCGCTTCGTGAAGCCAGAAGATTCTTATGATGAGTTGGAAAAACTGACAGGTCATGCTGAAAAAGTATTGCAGTTGCTAGGCTTGCCGTACCGTGCCTTAAAGATGTGTACAGCGGATCTTGGCTTCACAGCTGCGAAGAAATATGATCTTGAAGTATGGATTCCAACGCAAGGGACGTACCGTGAAATCTCTTCTTGTTCAAACTTCGAAGATTTCCAAGCAAGACGTGCGTCAATCCGTTTCCGCCGCGAGCCGGGTGCTAAACCTGAATTTGTGCATACATTAAACGGCAGTGGTCTAGCGGTTGGCCGGACAGTCGCTGCAATCCTTGAAAATTACCAGCAAGAAGATGGATCTGTCATGATTCCTGAAGTATTGCGTCCGTACATGGGTGGCAGAGAAGTCATTAAGTAATCGGTCGATTTGATTTATCAGTAGAAAAAGAGCGATGCAGAAGTTTATTCCACTTCCCGCATCGCTCTTTTTTGTGCTTTTTTCTTATCTCGTAATGCACGGAAAAAATCAGTTAGCATCGCGCTGCATTCTTCTGCCAGCACGCCTTCCGAAACGTCACATTCATGATTGAATCGCTCGTCATTCAATAACCGGTACAACGAATCGACACACCCGCCTTTCGGGTCACGTGCTGCGTAAACAACGCGCGGAATCCGTGATTGAAGTATGGCACCTGCGCACATCGGGCAAGGTTCAAGCGTGACATACAATGTCGTCTCTTCTAACCGCCAGCTGCCGACTGCTTCACATGCATCCTGTATAGCTGTAAGTTCGGCATGTGTTACCGCATTTTGAGACGTTTCCCGTAAATTATGAGAGCGCGCAATGACCTCGCCATCTTTTACGATAACCGCGCCAATTGGTACTTCACCAAGTGCTTCGGCTTTTCTCGCTTCTTCTATAGCCAACTGCATGAAGCGGTGATCTGTCGTCATTTCATCCATTTGCAATCGCTCCTTATGTGTAGTGTATCATCCTTGAATAGCTCTTTGCTATATCCTTCCGAATGGTCTATGTTTCATCTTTGCTCTGTGGTAAAATGAAGTGCAGAAATTGACGAATCAAAGGAGAGCTTTTTATGTCTGTTCCGTTCATTACGGTTGAGGGTCCGATTGGCGTCGGGAAAACAACTCTCTCAAAAGCGATCGCAGAATCGCAACAGTTCCATCAGTTACGTGAAATCGTGGATGAAAATCCATTTCTGAATAAATTTTATGATGATATCGAGGAGTGGAGTTTCCAGACGGAAATGTATTTCCTCTGTAACCGCTACAAACAACTAAGTGATATTCAAAAGAAGTTTTTATATGAACAGCAACCTGTTGTCGCAGATTATCACATTTTTAAGAATCTGATTTTCGCAAAGCGGACGCTTCCGGCAGAAGAATATGTAAAGTATGAAGAAATCTATCGGATTCTGACGAGGGACATGCCCGTACCGAATGTGATTATTTATCTTCATGCTTCCCTGGGCACACTCATGAAACGGATTGAATTGCGTGGAAGGGATTTTGAAAAAAATATCGATCCGGCGTATTTGCAGCAACTGTCGGACGACTATGAAGTGTTCGTCTCAAACTTTGAAGAGACTCATCCGGAGATTCCTGTCCTTCATGTCAATGGGGATGAAATTGACTTTGTAAATGATGCCGGAGACTTGCAACTCTTATTAAGCAAAGTCGATGAGACGATACGAAAAGGGGCAAAACAATGAATTTACGTGAAAAGTACGGCATTCCCAATAGTGCTGTTATTACAATAGCGGGAACAGTTGGTGCTGGGAAGTCGACGATGACAAATGCATTGGCGAAAGCGCTCGATTTCCGCACTTCTCTTGAGAATGTTGATGAAAATCCATATTTGGATCGTTTCTATGACAATTTTGAGCAATGGAGCTTCCATTTACAGATTTATTTCCTGGCAGAACGGTTTAAAGAACAGAAGCGGATTTTCGAATATGGCGGCGGCTTTATACAAGACCGTTCCATTTACGAAGATACAGGGATTTTCGCGAAGATGCATAAAGACAAAGGGACGATGGATCCTGTCGATTATGATACATATACGAAATTGTTTGATGCGATGGTGATGACGCCGTATTTCCCGCATCCTGATTTACTCGTCTATTTGGATGGACCGTTTGATACGATACTTACACGTATTCAGGAGCGTGGGCGCCAAATGGAACAGGACACGCCGCTTGCCTATTGGGAAGAACTGCATAATAGATATGTGACGTGGATCGATTCATTTAATTCATGCCCTGTGCTGCGAATCGATATTACAGACTATGACTTGAAAAAGAATCCGGACGAAGTTGAATCGATTGTAGAGCGTATCGGCAATATGCTGAATTTGTCTTCTGCGTTAAAAAAGTAAATATAAATATGAAAAAGGATGAATTCCGATGAATTCATCCCTTTTTTTATACACGCGTGAAGGAATTTACGAAAAACTCCTTATATAACTCTTTCAGAATTTTTGTCTCGTCTTGTTTTTTCACACCGAATACTAAACTGACTTCCGATGAACCTTGGTTGATCATGTCGATATTACTGCCGGTGCGTGCGATGGCACTTGCTGCGCGTGCCGCAAGACCGGTTGTATACTGCATGCCTTCCCCAACGAGTACAATCATAGAGTAATCATGCTCCACAATGACGGCATCCGGTTCTAGTTCTTTATGGATTCGTTCTACAATCTTCTTCTCTTTATCCTCAGGCAAATAGCGAGTTCGTACGATGATAGACAGATTATCAATGCCGGAAGGTGTATGCTCATAAGAAATATCTTCTTCTTCAAAAATCTGAAGGAGCCTGCGTCCGAAACCGATTTCTAAGTTCATCAAGTATTTATCTACATAAATCGTCGTAAATCCACTGTCTGCGGCGATTCCGATAACTTGTTGCTCATTATAATCCCGTTCCTTGACAATTAGTGTGCCCGGGGCATTAGGATTATTTGTGTTTTTGATGCTCACAGGAATCGATTTACGAAATGCCGGTATAAGTGCTTCATCATGAAACACAGAGAAACCGGCGTAGGCCAATTCCCGCATTTCCCGGTAAGTCATTTTATCAATGGCTACAGGGTTTTCGATAATCGTCGGATTAGCAGCGAATACGGAATCGACATCCGTGAAGTTTTCATAGAGATCCGCTTTAGTTGCCGCGGCAATAATTGACCCTGTTATATCGGATCCGCCACGGTTGAACGTTCGAATTGTTCCGTCATTTGTATAACCAAAGAATCCTGGGAAAACAATAATACCGGGAAGATCCCGCAGTTTCGCCAGGCGATTATCCCCTTCCGGTAATGCACGCACGCGTTCCGGTCTGTCGCTGACAAGCAGTCCGCCTTCTTTCGGACTTACATACTGGGCTTCCATTCCGATGAAGCTGAAATAGGCCGCAATCATCTTCGCGTTATTATCTTCACCGGCTGCTTTCATTTTATCCATATATAAGAGTGTATCTTCTTTATCCCTACCGAGACGTTCCCGTAAATCGGTTTCGATTTCATCCGCGATTGTTCCGTCCATTCCGAGGTCTAGCGCAATACTTCGGAAGCGTTCGACGACATCGGATAATGCAGCCTCGATATCTTCATTTGCAAGAGCCTTATTAGCAAGGAGTATAAGCAGATCTGTCACTTTCATATCTTCAGAGAATCGTTTGCCTGGAGCGGAGACCACAACAATTTTACGGTCTTTGTTGGAAGAAACGATGTCGACTACTTTTCGAATTTGTTCGGCAGAGGCAACGGAAGTGCCACCGAATTTGCACACTATCATATTCATCAGATCCTATTCTTAGTGAAATGGCAATTGCATGATATATTGAACTTTACCATAAATGGGGTTGTTATTGAAGATTTATTTCTCTATAATGTCCTTATGGAAAGAACGAATGTATTTTTATAGTGTACATATAGCGAGGAGAATCGTCAATGAAAAGTGAAATAACAATTGGTTTGCTCGGATTTGGTGTTGTAGGCAGTGGTGTGGCAACAATTCTGCATGAACACCAAGCCGACTTGAGTTATAAATTAGGTGTTCCTGTAAAGATAAAAAAAGTGCTCGTAAAAGACGCCACTAAAAAGAGAGATACGGCATTGGCACAAGAGACATTCACGACGGACATCGACGAGTTAATCGAAGACAGGTCTATTGATTTGATTGTGGAAGTTATGGGGGGCACGACGGAAGCGAAAGAGGCGATTGAACGGGCTTTGCGAGCAGGCAAAGGTGTTGTTACAGCGAATAAAGATGTGATGGCTGAATCAGGATTCGACTTATTGAAATTGGCTGATGAGAATAAATGCGATCTCTTCTATGAAGCAAGTGTTGGAGGGGGGATACCTCTTATCCGGACACTTGAAGATGGCCTGGCATCCGACCGGATCCGTGCCTTGACTGGTATTGTGAACGGCACGACGAACTTCATCCTCACGAAAATGAAACATGAAAAGAAAACTTACGAAGAAGCCTTAGCGGAAGCGACCGAGCTCGGATTTGCGGAATCGGACCCATCTGCAGACGTTGACGGTATCGATGCGGCACGGAAAATGGTCATTCTCGCTTCACTTGCGTTTTCAACGGAAGTACATATGGATGATGTATTCGTTAGAGGGATGGGCGTCATTCAGGACGGGGATCTGGAGCTTGCGGAGCATTTCGGGTATACCGTAAAAATGGCAGGTTCTGCAAAAAAGGATGAGGATGGCATTGAAGTGGCAGTGGAACCGGTTTTCATCCAGAATTCGCATCCGCTTGCTTCCGTCAATAATGAATTCAACGCAGTATATGTATATGGAGATGCCGTCGGAGAGACGATGTTCTACGGACCGGGAGCGGGTTCTTTGCCAACAGCCACTTCGGTCACGGGCGACGTCATTGCTGCTTGTCGTAACTTATTGCTCGGCGTCAATGGAAAGCGAATGCACGCACCGCAATTCACATGCGAAGTGAAGAATGACAGCCAAATCATCGGACGTTATTTTCACCGCATCTCCATTAAGGACCAGGTTGGTGTACTGACGAACCTGTCATCGATTTACAGCAAACACGGTGCAAGCATCGCAACCGTCGTCCAACCTGAGGGTAAACCGAATAATGAAGTTGATTTGATCATGATTACCCATCATATATCGCGGCAACAACACCAAAACATCTTGCAAGACTTGCAACAAGCACCAGAAGTTAATAAAGTCATCAGTTATTACCGAGTGGAGGGCGAAAATAGATGAGAAGATGGAATGGATTAATCGAAGAATACAAAGAATGGTTGCCAGTGACGGATGAAACACCTGAACTCACATTACAAGAAGGAAACACACCGCTTATCCATTTAAAAAACCTATCCGAACAATGGGGCATTCACCTGTACGTTAAAACGGAAGGGACAAACCCAACAGGCTCTTTTAAGGATCGCGGCATGGTGATGGCTGTCGCTAAAGCGAAAGAAGAAGGTAAAACCGCGCTCATATGTGCATCGACGGGCAACACATCCGCTTCTGCAGCAGCCTATGGTGCACGCGCAGGGATGCGTACAATCGTTGTCATCCCGGAAGGACGGATTGCACTTGGTAAATTGGCGCAGGCTAAAATGTACGGTGCTGAAATTGTTGCGATTGAAGGCAATTTTGATGAGGCGCTTCGAATGGTCCGCGAAGTCGGCGAAGGAAAGATTGCACTCGTCAACTCGGTAAACCCGTACCGTTTAGAAGGACAAAAAACAATCGCATTTGAAACGATTGAGCAATTAGGGAAAGTTCCGGACATATTTGCTTTGCCGGTCGGTAATGCGGGCAACATTTCTGCTGCTTGGAAAGGGTTTAAGGAATATGATTCCAAAACAGGTTTTGGCACACCGAAGTTGTTAGGTGTGCAAGCGGACGGGGCGGCACCAATCGTCTATGACCGCGTGTTTGAAGAACCTGAAACGATTGCAACGGCAATTCGTATTGGAAATCCAGCGAGTTGGCATTTGGCGACAGCGGCACTTGAAGAATCAGAAGGCATTATTCTGTCTGCCACGGATGAAGAGATCCTGGAAGCTTATAGTCTACTTGCTTCAACGGATGGAATATTTGCAGAACCTGCATCATGTGCAACCATTGCAGGCATCAAAAAGCAGTTGGATGCCGGTTTGATCGAAAAAGGTACGACGATTGTCGGTGTGCTGACAGGAAACGGATTGAAAGACCCCGAGACGGCGATACAAGTCAATGAAGGAAAACCGTTTTTGACTACAGAAGAATTCAATGCGTTTTTGAATGAGTTGAAGGCAGGCGGCAACTGATGGCGGCGCCGATGTTTACGGTTGTCGTTCCAGCGACGACAGCAAACCTTGGCCCTGGGTATGACAGTGTTGGCATGGCACTCGCATTATATATGCGCGTTGCGGTTACACCTGCTACTATATGGTCTGTTCAATATGCCGGTGAAGAATATGCGGACTTGACGACTGGAGAGGACAATCTAATCGTTCGTACCGTCAAGGAAGTGGCGCAACGATATGGCAAGGAAATAGAATCCTATCAGCTCCATGTGCAATCAGACATTCCGCTTGGCAAAGGACTCGGCAGTAGTGCAACCGCGATTGCCGCGGGAATTGTCGTCGCGGAAAGGCTGCTGCATCTTACATTCACACCGATTGAAAAAGCCCGTTTAGGCAGTGAATTGGAGGGGCATTCAGATAATGTCACAGCGGCTCTGTTCGGTGGCGTGACAGTCTCATATTTTGTGGAGGATGCGATGGAAGTTATCCAATTGCCAAAACCCACGATAGGAGCTGTTATTCTTGTTCCGCCTGAAGCTTTAAAAACAAGCGATTCCAGGGGACTTCTGCCTACCGACCTGCGACATACCGAGGCGGCGGCAGGCAGTGCCGCGGGTAGCTTGCTGACAACCGCGATCGCGATAGGGGATTGGGCACTGGCTGGACGGATGATGGAAAAAGATGTTTTTCATGAAAGGTTCCGAAAACCGCTCTTTCCTTTTTTTGATGAAATTCGCACTTACTGCCACTCGCTTGGTGCATATGGAATGACGATTAGCGGCGCGGGCCCGTCATTGTTTGTAGCAGTGCAAGATGGTCAAGAACAGCAAATGGCTGAAAAATTAGCAGTGAAATTTCCTTATTACGACGTGATGGCATTAAAGCCTGCTGAAACAGGGGCAAGGATAGAGTGAGCTTCCGTGGGATTCAACTAAGGTGAAGTCTTTATTGAAGAAAAACATACAAAAAACCCGACCGGTTGTGCCGGTCGGGCGATTTATCGTTTCAGGTGAAATTCAAAACAGAGTTTTGAGTTTCATTTCCAACGTATGCGCGTTAAAAAAATATGGCGGAGGAAGAGGGATTCGAACCCCCGCGGGCTTTAACACCCCTGTCGGTTTTCAAGACCGATCCCTTCAGCCGGGCTTGGGTATTCCTCCGTGTTGAACAAATAATAATTTAACATGAATTTAAAAAGGTGTCAACCATTATTATGTCGATTATTGAAGAATTTATTCGAGGCTTGTTGAAATAGCCTGTTTGTGTCGCTTGTAATAGGAATTCAAGCAACTAATTCGTAGAGAAACTAAAAAGATTCAAACGGGATGAGTTGATTTCATTCTCATAAATGAGTATACTAAGAGAGCCGTGCTAGGTGGGGAATTAGCGGTGCCCTGTAGCTTGCAATCCGCTCTAGCAAGACTGAATCCCTTTCCTGAGGCTGTCCGCATGTAGGGTCTGCCTTTTGCACGTAGTGTTGACGCCTGGGTCCTGCGCAATGGGAACCCATGAACCATGTCAGGTCCGGAAGGAAGCAGCATTAAGTGGTATTTCTCATGTGCCGCGGGGCAGCCTAGGCTGAGCTGTCGACAAGAGTTACGCTTATGTGCGGCAGTCGAAGGAAGGTGCACGGCATTACATAAGTAAGTTTGACCCGTCCATTCGTTGGGCGGGTTTTTTCGTGGCTGGTTATAGTGTTAAGAATCTAACGACTTCCTATAAGCGTATGATGCGCATACTTTTTTTAGGATGAAATAAACAATCAAGAAGTTCACGGCTAATAAGCTTAGGTCAAAATAGATGTCATTGAATGGATGCGATGATAGTTCAAAGATGCTGAAGGGATTGTTTCTCGATGAAAGCCATTGGAAAGGGAACACGAGCGCAATTGCTAAACTGACCCATTTGAGGTTTTTGTTATTCATGCATGCACGCCTCCGAATTTGACTATTTTAAATAGTATATACTATTTATGACCTTTAATGAATTATTCATGAAAACACGAACAAATAGAATCCGGCCTTAAAGTGATCTTATTATTAAAAGCTCAAGTCACTATGTTTCGCTTATCTATGGTATAATATAAGGACTACTGTTCGGAATAGAAAGGAGGGGAAATCGTGGTATATCAAGCTTTTTACCGGGTCTATCGACCGCAATCCTTTGGTGAAATGTCAGGCCAGAAACACGTCAAGCAGACATTGCAGAACGCTCTTCTCCATAATAAGACGTCTCACGCGTATCTCTTTTCCGGTCCGAGGGGGACAGGGAAAACGAGTGCAGCAAAAGTATTTGCAAAAGCGTTGAATTGTGAGAAGGCACCGGCAAAAGAACCGTGTAATGCATGCCCTACATGCCTGAGCATTACGGAAGGTTCGAACACAGATGTCATTGAATTTGACGCAGCTTCGAATTCACGTGTCGAAGAGATCCGGGACATTATTGAGAAAGTGCGATTCGCCCCTTCCAACGCACGCTTCAAAGTGTATATTATTGATGAAGTACATATGTTATCGAATTCCGCGTTTAATGCCTTGTTGAAAACATTGGAAGAACCACCATCACATGCCGTGTTCATCTTAGCAACGACTGAACCGCATAAACTACCATTGACGATCATTTCCCGCTGTCAACGCTTCGACTTTAAACCAATTACATCTGCGGAAATCGTCGATCGTATGAACCAGGTCGTTGCGGACGCTGGAGTAGAAGCGGAAGAAGCGGCATTGAAAGTCATTGCACAGGCTGCCTCCGGTGGTATGCGTGATGCGCTCAGCATGCTCGACCAGGTCGTATCTTTTAGTGGTGATCGTTTGACAGCGGAAGCTGCGTTGCTGGTGACCGGGTCGATTGGGGAAGATATTTTCTATCAATTGGCAGAAGCATTACTGTCCAAAGATGCTGCTGCTGCATTGATGTTGCTCGACCAACTGATCGTCGAAGGAAAAGATGTCTCAAGATTAGCGGAGGACCTAATTACGTTCTTTAGGGATCTTCTACTATTAAGAACCGCTCCCGACTTGTCTGAACTACTGGAACTTGTCTCCAATGATGAACGATTTGTATCCATGTCGAGTGCGTTCGAACCTGAAACACTGTATTCCTTTATCGATATCTTGTCGAAAACACAGCAAGAAATGCGGTTTTCCAATCATGCAAAAGTATATGTAGAATCTGCTTTGTTAAAGATGATTCATTACGAAGGACCGGTTGCATCATCGAGTCACGCACCTGATCCGCATTTATCACAAAAAGTGGAGAGTCTTGAACGCCTGATAGGTGAGCTCCAACAACAATTGGCAAACGGCGTCCGTCCGGCAGAGGAAGCGGGAATGGCTGCTCCGCCAAAGAAAAACGGTTCTAAAACATCACAGTCTTTCCGAATACCAACCGGTAAGATCAATGAAGTGCTTAAAGGTGCTACACGTCAAGATATACAAGTAATCCGGGAAGAATGGGCAGGGATGATGCATACAATGCAGAGATCACATTCCGCACTTCTTGAAGAAACGGAACCTGTGGCGGCATCTGACAGTGCTTTTGTGTTAAAATTTAAGTATGAAATCCATTGCCTCATGGCATCAGAAAACCCTTCACTGCGGTCCGGCCTTTCGGACGCTTTACTCGCAAAAACCGGTAAGGCATATGATGTTGTCTATGTACCCGAGGACGGCTGGTTAAAAGTGAGAGAGGAATTCATCCGCAATAATGATCTGTCGAAGCTACAGGACGATGGTACGGAGTCCGTTGATGGCGGAAACGGCGGTGCGGCGGAAGAGATGCCGAACTTCATGCAGGAAGCGGAAGAGCAGAATGCCGATCCGATTGTATCAGAAGCGGAAAAAATGTTTGGCAAGGACTTCATAACAGTACATGATGATTAATTCAAATTCGAGGAGGAAATCACAATGCGCGGTATGGGAAATATGCAAGGTATGATGAAGCAAATGCAGAAGATGCAAAAGCAAATGGCAGAAGCTCAAGAAGAACTAGGTGAAAAGCGTCTGGAAGGATCCGCAGGTGGCGGAATGGTGAAAGTCATCGTTTCAGGTCAGAAAGAAGTGCTTGAAGTGATCGTCGATCCGACGGTTGTAGATCCTGAGGATGTTGAAATGCTGCAAGATCTAATTGTAATTGCTACAAACGAAGCAATGGCAGCAGCTGAAGAACTATCGAACTCCACAATGGGTCAATTCACGAAGGGATTGAACCTGCCTGGAATGTTCTAGGAGGAAAAAACATGCACTATCCTGAACCGATATCAAAACTCATTGATAGTTTTATGAAATTGCCAGGTATCGGCCCGAAAACAGCGGGCCGTCTGGCGTTTTTTGTGTTAAGCATGAAAGAGGATACGGTCCTTGACTTTGCCAAAGCTTTAGTCGATGCGAAAAGGAATCTGCGTTTTTGTTCAGTCTGTGGACACATTACGGATATTGACCCATGTCATATTTGTCAGGACACATCGCGTGACCGGTCAATGATCTGTGTCGTTCAAGATCCGAAAGATGTCATTGCAATGGAGAAAATGCGAGATTTTAAAGGTCTTTACCACGTACTGCATGGGTCGATTTCGCCAATGGATGGCATCGGCCCTGAAGATATTAACGTACCTTCCTTATTGACGAGATTGCAAGATGAGGAAGTGGAAGAACTGATACTGGCGACGAACCCGACAATCGAAGGGGAAGCGACAGCGATGTATATCTCGAGACTGGTAAAACCATCTGGCATTACGACAACTCGAATTGCTCATGGTCTTCCTGTTGGCGGAGACCTTGAATATGCCGACGAAGTGACGTTATCCAAAGCACTTGAAGGACGTAGGGAACTATAGGGGGCAACATCCATGTTTGGCCGAAATCGAAAGTTGAAGAAAGAATATGACGAACGATTGCTGAACCTGCTCCTGGAAGCGAAGAGTGAATGGGAACAGGCGAGGGAAATTGAGAAGTATTTGAATGATCATGATGAAGAGGTACTCGTTCGACGTAAAATCGCGGAGAGTAAGTATTTTCATTTATTCAAAGAAGCAAAAGAACGGAACCTCCGTGTAGCGCGTGAATGAACTCAGCGTCGTCGTTCTCGTTGCTAACCACGTGATAATTGTTCAGGGAAGCGCATAGAGTGGACTATTAGTCGAAAGGGGCGCTTTCCATGAAAATTATCGTAGTTGCAGTAATAGGGGTTATCCTTCTCCTTCTATTAATGATGGATAAGAAACAGATCGGAAAATTGACGGAGAAGTTGTCTGTGTTTTGGTTCCGGTTGGCATTTGCATTTCTTGCCCTCTTCCTCCTGAATATAGCTGGAGGTTTTGTAGGCATCTACTTCCCGGTCAATATTGCGTCAGGTTTCCTGCTAGCGTTATTGGGCATTCCGGGTTTCGCGGCATTGTTCGCATTCGCGGTCTTCTTGTAAGGTGCTCCGAAATACACTATCACTGTATACATCAACGAGATTCTTTATTTTGGATTTAAGTAGTTCACTACTTTCCTCCATGATAAAGGATTTTTTTTGTTGGAAAGGACTGTTCCTTTTACATACTTAAAATCACAACGTAAGGTTCTTCTAGCTAGTAATACTAAACATTTACAGTACCTTCACAGTAGATTAATACTCTTCGCTTATAGTTGAAGATGATTAAAACTATAGGAGGTCTTTGAATGTTGAAAAAGAAGTTTTTCAAGAAAGTTGTGCCTGTAGCTGTGATTTCGACTGTGTTATTTGGTGGATTGATTAGTTCCGTCGCCAATGAGCGGGTATCAGCAGAACAAGTTAAGCCGAACGATCATGCTGATATCAAAAATGTAATCTTCTTGATTGGGGATGGAATGGGGGTATCCTATACATCCGCGTATCGTTACTTCAAAGATGATCCAACGACACCCGATGTCGAGTTGACTGAGTTCGATAAATACCTAGTAGGTCAGCAGATGACCTATCCAAATGATGAAACCGATTCTATAACAGACTCTGCTTCTGCTGCAACAGCTATGTCATCGGGGATAAAAACCTATAATAACGCTATTGCAGTAGATAAAGATAAGAGTAGAGTGAAAACAGTTTTGGAAGCCGCAAAAGAGGCCGGTAAATCGACTGGACTTGTGGCTACCTCCGAAATCACCCATGCAACGCCTGCAGCATACGGCGCTCATAATGAGAGTAGGAAAAACATGGACGAAATTGCTGATGATTATTATCAAGAACGCATTAATGGCAAACATACAATAGACGTTCTTCTTGGCGGAGGGAAAAAGAACTTTGTTCGGGAAGACGCGAACCTTGTCGAGTCCTTTAAAAAGAATGGCTATAGTCATGTCAGTACAAAAGCGGAATTATTGAAGGATAGCAATGAGCAAATTTTAGGGTTGTTCGCAGATGAAGGGCTTCCGAAGATGATTGATCGGTCAGCAGATACGCCGTCGTTGGAAGAAATGACAGTTGCGGCTATAGATAGATTGAAGAAGAACGACAAAGGATTCTTCCTTATGGTTGAAGGTAGTCAAATCGACTGGGCAGGACATAGTAACGATATTGTCGGTGCCATGAGCGAAATGGAAGATTTCGAAAAAGCATTCAAGGCGGCAATTGACTTTGCGAAAGAGGATAAACATACATTAGTTGTTGCGACAGCCGATCACTCGACGGGCGGATTTTCAATAGGAGCGGATGGTGTCTACAATTGGTCCGTCGACGAAATCAAAGCAGCAAAACGGACGCCGGCTTTCGTTGCTCAGCAAATTGCAACAGGAGCAGATGTAGAGTCGACATTGAAACTTTATATTGACCAAGATTTCTTGCCTTTGACTGATCAGGAAATTAAAGTGGTTAGTGCAGCTGGTGATAAAGGCAACGCCATTGAAGAAGCCATCAAAACCATTTTTGATAAACGCTCAAATACCGGGTGGACTACTGGTGGCCATACAGGTGAAGATGTGCCTGTTTATGCTTACGGTCCAGCGAAAGAACGTTTCGCCGGTTTGCTAGACAATATCGATCATGCACGAATCATCTTCGAACTAGTAGGAAGTAAAGAATAGAGAGTCGCAGTCATACTGAAAGTCTACACTCATGTCCTAGACGAACGTTTAAATTTGGTTGAAGTAGGAGAGAAGATTCTGCGGAGAGTATAATTCGCAGGATCTTTTTCGCTTCAACAACGATTTTTAATAAGCTATATACGAAATCGTTGTATCGTTTTGATGCTGCAACAGAGAAATTGAAAATAAGGAAAGAGCCACTTTAATAGAAGGGAAAGTATTTTTGATAAAAGGGTTGCATTCTAAAAGAACAGATGTTATGTTATATAACGTTGCACTTCAGGGAAACGAAAACAGCTTGTAAAAACAGTTTAAAACTTTTTTAAAAAGGTTGTTGACAAAGCGGATGCAATGATGGTATTATATAAAAGTTGCCTCTTAAAGAAGCGACCGACAATAGAAACCAAATGAACCTTGAAAACTGAACAGCAAAACGTCAACAATACAAGTTCTGCAGCCGGCTTGCCGGTGAAGGAACAAAACGAATCTTCGGATTCAAAATTGACATCTTAATTGATGCCAGCAAGAAATGAGCTATTCATTTTCTTTATTTCTGGCGGTCGAGACGTAGTGCAGTGCTAGGAAGCGATGGAGTGAAGGAAGGAGCGTACACCAGTACGTGACTGACTGAACGACTGAAGCTGACAACGCAATGTGCTTCGTATCGACTAGCCAGTATTATGGAGAGTTTGATCCTGGCTCAGGACGAACGCTGGCGGCATGCCTAATACATGCAAGTCGAGCGGATTAATGGGAGCTTGCTCCCTGATATCAGCGGCGGACGGGTGAGTAACACGTGGGCAACCTGCCCTGCAGATGGGGATAACTCCGGGAAACCGGGGCTAATACCGAATAATCAGTTCCTTCGCATGAAGGAACTCTGAAAGACGGTTTCGGCTGTCACTGCAGGATGGGCCCGCGGCGCATTAGCTAGTTGGTGGGGTAATGGCCTACCAAGGCAACGATGCGTAGCCGACCTGAGAGGGTGATCGGCCACACTGGGACTGAGACACGGCCCAGACTCCTACGGGAGGCAGCAGTAGGGAATCTTCCACAATGGACGAAAGTCTGATGGAGCAATGCCGCGTGAGCGAAGAAGGTTTTCGGATCGTAAAGCTCTGTTGCGAGGGAAGAATAAGTACGGGAGTAACTGCCCGTACCTTGACGGTACCTCGTCAGAAAGCCACGGCTAACTACGTGCCAGCAGCCGCGGTAATACGTAGGTGGCAAGCGTTGTCCGGAATTATTGGGCGTAAAGCGCGCGCAGGCGGTCCTTTAAGTCTGATGTGAAAGCCCACGGCTCAACCGTGGAGGGTCATTGGAAACTGGAGGACTTGAGTACAGAAGAGGAAAGCGGAATTCCACGTGTAGCGGTGAAATGCGTAGAGATGTGGAGGAACACCAGTGGCGAAGGCGGCTTTCTGGTCTGTAACTGACGCTGAGGCGCGAAAGCGTGGGGAGCAAACAGGATTAGATACCCTGGTAGTCCACGCCGTAAACGATGAGTGCTAAGTGTTAGGGGGTTTCCGCCCCTTAGTGCTGCAGCTAACGCATTAAGCACTCCGCCTGGGGAGTACGGCCGCAAGGCTGAAACTCAAAGGAATTGACGGGGACCCGCACAAGCGGTGGAGCATGTGGTTTAATTCGAAGCAACGCGAAGAACCTTACCAGGTCTTGACATCCCACTGACCGGCATGGAGACATGTCTTTCCCTTCGGGGACAGTGGTGACAGGTGGTGCATGGTTGTCGTCAGCTCGTGTCGTGAGATGTTGGGTTAAGTCCCGCAACGAGCGCAACCCTTATTCTTAGTTGCCATCATTCAGTTGGGCACTCTAAGGAGACTGCCGGTGACAAACCGGAGGAAGGTGGGGATGACGTCAAATCATCATGCCCCTTATGACCTGGGCTACACACGTGCTACAATGGACGGTACAAAGGGCTGCAAACCCGCGAGGGCAAGCCAATCCCATAAAACCGTTCCCAGTTCGGATTGCAGGCTGCAACTCGCCTGCATGAAGCCGGAATCGCTAGTAATCGTGGATCAGCATGCCACGGTGAATACGTTCCCGGGTCTTGTACACACCGCCCGTCACACCACGAGAGTTTGTAACACCCGAAGTCGGTGGGGTAACCCTTACGGGAGCCAGCCGCCGAAGGTGGGACAGATGATTGGGGTGAAGTCGTAACAAGGTAGCCGTATCGGAAGGTGCGGCTGGATCACCTCCTTTCTAAGGATTATTACGGAATATGAACCTTGGGTTCATACGTTGACGTTTTGCGTTCAGTTTTGAAGGTTCATCCTGTTGGATGAAAATTCAAAACTTGTTCATTGAAAACTGGATAGAACGACATTGAAGCAACAAAACATCAAGTTAATCAACCGAGTCAATCACGTAGTGATTGAACAATGCAAGTCTTTTTAACGATCATGGAAGCATATCGCTATGCGGAAGTGGTCACTTATGGAATTCATGAAGCGTCACAGCGGATTGAAGACCGAAAAGGTTAAGTTAGAAAGGGCGCACGGCGGATGCCTTGGCACTAGAAGCCTAAGAAGGACGGCACTAACACCGATATGCTTCGGGGAGCTGTAAGTAAGCTTTGATCCGAAGATTTCCGAATGGGGAAACCCACTGCCTTTAATGGGGCAGTACGTTTACGTGAATACATAGCGTAAACGAGGCACACCCGGAGAACTGAAACATCTAAGTACCCGGAGGAAGAGAAAGAAAAATCGATTCCCTTAGTAGCGGCGAGCGAAACGGGAAGAGCCCAAACCAGGAAGCTTGCTTCCTGGGGTTGTAGGACACTCTATACGGAGTTACAAAAGGCTGGATTAGACGAAGCGACCTGGAAAGGTCCGCCAGAGCGGGTAATAGCCCCGTAGTCGAAAGTCCATCCCCTCCAGAGTGGATCCTGAGTACGGCGGAACACGTGAAATTCCGTCGGAATCCGGGAGGACCATCTCCCAAGGCTAAATACTCTCTAGTGACCGATAGTGTACCAGTACCGTGAGGGAAAGGTGAAAAGCACCCCGGAAGGGGAGTGAAATAGATCCTGAAACCGTGTGCCTACAAGTTGTCAGAGCCCGTTAATGGGTGATGGCGTGCCTTTTGTAGAATGAACCGGCGAGTTACGATTCCATGCAAGGTTAAGCAGTGAATGCGGAGCCGCAGCGAAAGCGAGTCTGAATAGGGCGAATGAGTATGGGGTCGTAGACCCGAAACCAGGTGATCTACCCATGTCCAGGGTGAAGGTAAGGTAACACTTACTGGAGGCCCGAACCCACGTACGTTGAAAAGTGCGGGGATGAGGTGTGGGTAGCGGTGAAATTCCAATCGAACCTGGAGATAGCTGGTTCTCTCCGAAATAGCTTTAGGGCTAGCCTCAAACGTTAGAATCTCGGAGGTAGAGCACTGTTTGGACTAGGGGCCCATCCCGGGTTACCGAATTCAGACAAACTCCGAATGCCGATGATTTATGTTTGGGAGTCAGACTGCGGGTGATAAGATCCGTAGTCGAGAGGGAAACAGCCCAGACCGCCAGTTAAGGTCCCCAAGTATCCGTTAAGTGGAAAAGGATGTGACGCTGTCCAGACAACCAGGATGTTGGCTTAGAAGCAGCCACCATTTAAAGAGTGCGTAATAGCTCACTGGTCGAATGGCGTTGCGCCGAAAATGTACCGGGGCTAAACGGATCACCGAAACTGCGGATTGACACCTATGGTGTCAGTGGTAGGAGAGCGTTCCAAGGGCGTCGAAGCTAGACCGTAAGGACTGGTGGAGCGCTTGGAAGTGAGAATGCCGGTATGAGTAGCGAAAGAAGGGTGAGAATCCCTTCCACCGAATGCCTAAGGTTTCCTGAGGAAGGCTCGTCCGCTCAGGGTCAGTCGGGACCTAAGTCGAGGCCGAAAGGCGTAGACGATGGATAACAGGTTGATATTCCTGTACCACCTCCCCGCCGTTTGAGCAATGGGGGGACGCAGAAGGATAGGGTGAGCGCGCTGTTGGTCATGCGCGTCTAAGCAGTGAGGTGTGGAACGAGGCAAATCCCGTTCCTATAACATTGAGCTGTGACAGCAAGGGGAATTATTCCCCGGAGTCCCTGATTTCACACTGCCAAGAAAAGCCTCTAGCGAGGCGGGAGGTGCCCGTACCGCAAACCGACACAGGTAGGCGAGAAGAGAATTCTAAGGTGATCGAGAGAACTCTCGTTAAGGAACTCGGCAAAATGACCCCGTAACTTCGGGAGAAGGGGTGCTCTGGTAGGGTGTTAAAGCCCGAGAGAGCCGCAGTGAATAGGCCCAGGCGACTGTTTAGCAAAAACACAGGTCTCTGCAAAACCGTAAGGTGACGTATAGGGGCTGACGCCTGCCCGGTGCTGGAAGGTTAAGAGGAGAGGTCAGCGCAAGCGAAGCTTCGAATTGAAGCCCCAGTAAACGGCGGCCGTAACTATAACGGTCCTAAGGTAGCGAAATTCCTTGTCGGGTAAGTTCCGACCCGCACGAAAGGCGTAACGATCTGGGCACTGTCTCAACGAGAGACTCGGTGAAATTATAATATGCGTGAAGATGCGCATTACCCGCGACAGGACGGAAAGACCCCGTGGAGCTTTACTGTAGCCTGATATTGAATTCCGGTGCAGCCTGTACAGGATAGGTAGGAGCCTTTGAGTCCGGAGCGCCAGCTTCGGAGGAGGCAATGGTGGGATACTACCCTGGCTGTATTGGACTTCTAACCCTTGCCCGTGATCCGGGCAGGAGACAGTGTCAGGTGGACAGTTTGACTGGGGCGGTCGCCTCCTAAAGAGTAACGGAGGCGCCCAAAGGTTCCCTCAGAATGGTTGGACATCATTCGTAGAGTGCAAAGGCATAAGGGAGCTTGACTGCGAGACCTACAAGTCGAGCAGGGTCGAAAGACGGGCTTAGTGATCCGGTGGTTCCGCATGGAAGGGCCATCGCTCAACGGATAAAAGCTACCCCGGGGATAACAGGCTTATCTCCCCCAAGAGTCCACATCGACGGGGAGGTTTGGCACCTCGATGTCGGCTCATCGCATCCTGGGGCTGTAGTCGGTCCCAAGGGTTGGGCTGTTCGCCCATTAAAGCGGTACGCGAGCTGGGTTCAGAACGTCGTGAGACAGTTCGGTCCCTATCCGTCGCGGGCGCAGGAAATTTGAGAGGAGCTGTCCTTAGTACGAGAGGACCGGGATGGACACACCGCTGGTGTACCAGTTGTCTTGCCAAAGGCATCGCTGGGTAGCTATGTGTGGAAGGGATAAATGCTGAAAGCATCTAAGCATGAAGCCCCCCTCAAGATGAGATTTCCCATTACGCAAGTAAGTAAGATCCCTCAAAGAAGATGAGGTAGATAGGTCCGGGGTGGAAGCGTGGCGACACGTGCAGCTGACGGATACTAATCGATCGAGGACTTAACCTTATATGTTAAAGAGCGCACGGTTGAACGTGATGAGTTCAGCAACAATGTCTGTTTTATCCGGTTTTGAACGAACAAGTATCGTTCAGTTGTCTGGTAATGATGGCGAAGAGGTCACACCCGTTCCCATACCGAACACGGAAGTTAAGCTCTTCAGCGCCGATGGTAGTAGGGGGTTTCCCCCTGTGAGAGTAGGACGTCGCCAGGCAAAGGCCATTCCCTGTGGGGGATGGTTTTTTTGTGCGTTAAAATTCGACCGAAGGTTGAGTGTTGTTTTGACTTTTTATTCGTTAATAAAGGTTAAGCTCTTCAGCGCCGATGGTAGTAAAGGGGCGAAGCCACTTTGCGTAATTTACACCAACGGTGCAAATTACGCAGGAAACTGGTTTCCCCCTGTGAGAGTAGGACGTCGCCAGGCAGAAGCCATTCCCTGTGGGGGATGGTTTTTTTGTGCTCTAAAATAAGTTCGACAGTGCAAGGCGCGAAATCGTGCTACTTAGTGAGTGGGCGTTGCCCCGCGGCATTCGTTATTCGCGGATAGGAAATCGTCCAAAGACCTTCCTATGTCGCGTGAAGTGCTTTTTGCAAATTGGTCTTTTTCTATTGATCAGCATTAAATAGAAGTTGATAGAGGATCCGCTCAACCTCATGCGGAAACCGCTCGACCCCCTGCGGAAACCGCTCAACCTATGCCCATAAACCGCTCAACCTATGCCCATAAACCGCACACGTACACGTATGTCATAATCGATTACCCACTCATATACCAAGACTACACCCAAGCTCGTATACCTCAACTCGATTCAAATTCAAAAATTCAATAATTATGACTGCTTAACCACCTCTTCTAGTTCATCATAGTTTACATCTATGACGAATATGGAGATGCGTCTTAAGCTCGAAGGCGATTTAATGACCATTCCGTCTCGTTACAGCTTACGGTAAAGAGAATTATCCAAGAGGGGCTGACGAACACACAAAAACATGGGAATGCAAAGACTTGTGACGTTTACCTTCGTATTGCTGGAGAAGAAGATATTATGGAAATTCAGGATAAGAGGACAAAAAAATATCATTCCGAAATTCGGATTAATTAATATGAAAGAACGTGTTGAGAGTATGGAGGGGTATTTGAAATAAAAAGTGTGGAAGGGGACGCCGATTAGCATGTTGCCCGACGCCCTGCAGAAAATCGCGAACTTTGTAACGCAATCGTGGGCCATGGCTGTTTTTACAAAGTTAATAGCTGAAGGTGGGTCCACAGGAGATATACTGTTGCCAATCACCATGTTGCTTGTATTCGCAGCAACGTTCCTTTCAATTGGCTTGTCGAAAATGAAATACGTGTGACGCAGGGATCATTTCCTTGCTTCACATCTTTCATTCAACAAGTAAGCACTGTCGTAATCGCTTACCAACACACCTTCCTTCATATATAATAGGGATACGTAAAGGAAGTGTCACGACAAATGAATCAAAGCGATCGCCCGCTCGTAGAGGCATTATTCAATTTTAAAAAACAGCACCCGGTCTCATTACATGTGCCGGGGCATAAGCATGGTATGCTTTCCCGTTTGCCGGTTGAATTCCGCAGCGCTCTTTCGTATGATTTCACGGAATTGACAGGGTTGGATGATCTTCATGAAGCAGATGGAGTAATTAAGGCATCAGAATTACTGCTTTCCCAACTCTATAAATCTACACGCAGCTTTTTCCTTGTGAACGGTTCGACTGTTGGCAACCTGGCGATGGTCTATGCCATTTGTAGCCCAGGAGACATAGTCATCATTCAGCGGAATGCACATAAGTCCGTGTTCAATGCAGTGGAATTGACGGGAGCGTTGCCAGTTCTTATCACCCCTCCATGGGATACAAGCACACAGGCGCCTGGGACACTAGCCGTAGACCAAGTGCAAGAGGCGCTTGATGCTTACCCGGAAGCGAAAGGGATTGTGCTGACGTATCCAACTTATTACGGAGTGACCGGTAATGATTTGAAACCTATCATTGAGCTCTGTCATTCCCATTCGGTACCTGTCCTTGTAGATGAAGCGCATGGGGCACATTTCATCGTAGGTGAACCGTTTCCGAAGTCGGCACTAGAGCTCGGTGCAGATGTTGTTGTCCACTCAGCCCATAAGACGCTACCTGCACTGACAATGGCATCTTTTCTTCATGTACGATCAAACTTCGTTGAGGAAGAAAAGGTCGCATATTATCTCCAGATGTTACAATCGAGCAGCCCATCCTATCTGTTGATGGCCTCATTGGATGACGCACGGGCGTATGCCGCAAGTTTCAATGAAAATGACAAACAGCATTTCTTTGAGCTCCGCAAAACATTTTTAGAGGCGATTAAAAACGACACGCCTTTTGAATTAATAGAAACCGACGATCCGTTGAAGCTTCTGATTCGGTTGGTTGGTTATACGGGTTTCGAATTGCAAGAAGCATTGGAATCCCAAGGCATCTATGCAGAACTGGCCGATCCATTCCAAGTACTGTTTGTGTTACCGTTATGGAATGCGTCATCGACCTTACAACTGGAATCCTTGCTAACCAAAATGACAGAGGCAGTCACTTTGCTGAACAAAATGCCAAGCGGTTCTGTTGCAGCGAATATTCCTGAATGGCCAGTCGGTATTTCCACACTCGCATGCCCGCCTTCGCAATGGGCGACCATGCAAGTGGAATGGATACCTATGGAGAAATCAGTTGGCCATATTGCGGGAACCTCTCTCATTCCTTATCCGCCTGGCATTCCTTTGCTCATGAAAGGGGAACTGATCCAGGATAGTCATCTGTCGACGTTGACGGATCTGATGAAGATGGGTACCCGGTTTCACGGCGCTTCCCGTCTTGTTGAGGGGCAGATTCAAGTACTGAAAAGAGACACGGAGGCGTAAATTATGCAAAAAGGATTATTTATTACATTTGAAGGGCCTGAAGGGGCAGGGAAAACAACGGTCATTGCCGAAATAGATAAGAGATTGGAAAATATCGGAATGGAGACCGTCCTCACCCGTGAACCGGGGGGAATCCGTATTTCCGAAAAAATCCGTTCTATTATTCTTGACAATGCGCATCAGGAGATGGATGGCAGGACAGAGGCGCTCCTGTATGCGGCAGCTAGGCGGCAACATCTCGTAGAGAAGATTATTCCTGCGCTAGAGGCAGGGAAAATTGTCCTCTGTGACCGTTTTGTGGATAGTTCCCTTGCCTATCAAGGTCATGCAAGAGGACTTGGCATGGACGAAGTGATGTCCATTAATGAATTTGCCATCGAAGACATGATGCCCGACTTGACGATTTTCTTCGATATCACACCCGAAGAGGGATTGAGCAGGATTGAAGCAAATGCAGGGCGGGAGCAAAATCGACTGGATAATGAGACATTGCAGTTCCATCAGAATGTGTACGAAGGATATGAAATCGTACAAAAGCGATACGCAGATCGCATTGTCAAAACGGACGCCTCCAAACCATTATCTGAAGTAACTGAAAATGTTTGGAAATTAATAAGTTCCCGACTCATGTCTGAAGGGATTTAGTGATATAATAAAGAAGAGACACAACAAAAAAGGAGAGGATACCGTGAAATTGATAGTGGCAGTTGTACAGGACCAAGACAGCAACCGATTATCGGCGGCTTTGACGAAAAATGATTTCCGTGCTACAAAATTAGCCAGTACTGGTGGATTTTTGCGTTCGGGTAATACGACATTCCTAATTGGTACGGATGACAGTCTCATCCCGAAGGCTTTGGAATTGATTCGTGAAAATTGTCGGTCACGGGATCAGATGGTGGCTCCTGTTTCGCCAATGGGCGGCAATGCCGACTCTTACATCCCTTATCCGGTTGAAGTGGAAGTAGGCGGGGCAACAGTGTTTGTATTGCCTATTGAACAGTTTCATCATTTTTGATGGAATGAGGTGAGATTTTATGAAAGTAAATGGAGAATACCGGACTGGGCTGGACAACTTGCGGAATGATCCGCTTAAATCAGTGCAAGGAAACGCCCGGTTCGGACAACTGGTTACTAAGTCAGAGGAAAAGTTGCACGGTGAACAGATTACTAGGTTACTTGGAGATATATCAACGGCGGGAGACCGTCTTGCACGTTCCCGGAACTTACGGGATATGGCGAAATTCAAGATGCTTGTTCGACGTTTTTTACAAGAATCTGTAGAATCGGGATTGGGATTAAAACAATCTCATACATGGAACCAATACGGCGAAGGACGCCGATTGAAAATTGTTACGACAATAGATGAAAAACTCATTGAATTGGCTGAAGCATTGCTGGATGATGAGCGAACGTCTGTTGAATTACTTGGGAAAATAGGAGAAATCAAAGGACTTCTCATTAATCTATATATGTAAAACGTGCATTCCGAAGAAATGGGAATTCCGTTTTATGCATGGGAGGCAAAACAATGGCTACTGCAATCAAACAGCGGCAAAAGGCAGTCGTTGAAAGACTGGAAGCGACTTTCCTGAATAACCGGATTGGCCATGCCTACCTTTTCGATGGCGAAACAGGGACTGGAAAAGAGGAGGCAGCGATCCATTTCGCAAAGCTGTTGCTTTGTGAACAACCGGATAATGCTGTTCCATGTGAAACATGTCATGCGTGTAGACGAATTGATTCACAAAACCATCCAAACGTTACACGCATTGAACCGGACGGACAAGACATCAAAAAGGAACAGATGTCCTCTCTAATCATGCAAATGACGAAGAAAGGGTACGAACCGGGACGTAAAATCTATATGATAGCTAGGGCAGACCGCATGAACATTGCAGCGGCAAATACGCTGCTTAAGTTCCTGGAAGAACCAGAAGGCGAAGTTACGGCAATTCTAATGACGAATTCGTATCATTCCATTCTGCCCACAATCCAGTCACGCTGTCAGCGCATCAGCTTCCTACCGCCGCGTCGTGAAGAGATGATTGCTAAATTAGTTGAAAGTGGTGTTACACCAACAATGGCTGCGACTGTCACTATGATGACAGCTGATAACGAGAAGGCAAAAGAACTGGCTGAAAATGATCAATTTGCACTCACACGAAAGACAGTGTTAAAATTGATTGAAGCATCAGATCGCAATGTAAATGAAGCGCTTATTTTCATCCAAACCGACTGGTCACCGGCATTAAAAGAGAAGGAAGATATGGAACGTGGTCTCGATCTGCTGCTGTATGCCTTCCGCGACATCGTAGCGATGAAAGCGGGATTACAGGCGGAGCTTACATTTCCTGATCAGCAACAGAACTTCCGAGCTCTCTCAATGAAGATGACCTATAATAGATTGTCGGATAACATGGAAGCGGTTCTGCAAGCGAAGAAAAAAATGTACGCCAATATGAATCGTACACTTTTAATGGAACAACTGGTGCTCAATTTGCAGGAGGGGTTAATGCTTGTATAAAGTTGTAGGTGTCCGCTTTAAGAAAGCGGGTAAAATATATTATTTCGATCCACTCGACAATCCACTAGTCGTCGATGATTATGTCATTGTAGAGACGGCAAGAGGGATCGAATATGGTAAAGTTGCGAGTCTCGTGAGGGAAGTCGAAGAACATGATGTTGTCTTGCCACTTAAGAAAATCATCCGTAAAGCTAAAATAGAAGATGATACACAAGTCGAAGAAAATCGTCTGGATGCTGAGCAGGCCTTTGTCAAATGTGCGGAAAAGATTAAAGAACATGAGTTGGATATGAAGCTCGTGGACGTGGAGTATACATTCGACCGCAACAAAATCGTCTTTTACTTCACAGCGGAAGGGCGAGTAGATTTCAGGAATCTCGTTAAGGATCTCGCTGCCATTTTCCGAACGCGAATTGAATTGCGTCAAATCGGCGTACGTGATGAAGCAAAAATGCTTGGAGGCATCGGACCTTGTGGAAGAATGCTGTGCTGTTCCACATTCCTAGGTGACTTTGAACCGGTGTCCATTAAGATGGCTAAGGATCAGAATCTATCATTGAATCCTTCCAAAATTTCCGGGTTATGCGGCCGACTCATGTGCTGTCTGAAATATGAAAACGATGAATATGAAAAGGCCAAATCACTAATGCCGGATATGGGTGAGCGAATACAAACGCCTGACGGTCCAGGTAAAGTAGTGGGACTGAATCTCCTTGAAAGAGTGTTACAAGTGAGTTTGAAAGATCAGGACCAAGTCTTGGAATATTCATGGGAAGAATTGGAGAACGCGAAGAATGCAGTTGCTCAATTGACGAAATGATGGGGTGATTAGGTTGAAAGAAGGGAACTTTCTCGATAGAGTGATGGAATTTGAGCAGCAGCTCGAAATGATGCATGAACAATTCCGGGAACTCATTGGATTTGTCGCAAAGATGACGGAAGAGAACCACTCACTTCAACTCGAAAACCAACATCTGCGGACACGGCTCGAAGAATTAAGTGAAAAGGTTCAAGTGATCGAAGAACAAGTACCACTTGAGAAGCCGCGTAAAATGGATATCGGTGAAGGTGTGGACAATCTTGCACGAATCTATAACGAAGGATATCACGTCTGTAATGTCCATTACGGCAGCAGCCGTAAAGGTGAGGATTGTCTATTCTGCCTGTCCTTCCTAAGTAAACAAAATTCTTGAGAAAAGCCGATCCCGTTAAGATGGAGGGATTGGCTTTTTCTATCTGAATGAAGGAGAAACAAATGAAAAATTTATTGAAAGACGATGAACGGCTCGATTATCTATTGGCAGAAGAGTTACGGATTATCCAAAGTCCTTCTGTCTTTTCCTTTTCTTTGGATGCTGTTCTGCTTGCCAAATTTGCATATGTACCGAAGCGCTCAGGAAAGATTGTAGACTTATGTGCAGGCAATGGAGCGGTGCCTCTATTTTTGAGTGCCCGCACAAAGGCGGATATTACAGCGGTTGAGTTGCAGGAACGATTGGCGGATATGGCAAACCGCAGCGTCAGCTATAATGGATTGGAAGAACAGATTCGAATTATCCAAGGTGATGTCATCGGTATTGCTTCTGAAATCGGGTATGACCAATACGATACAGTGACATGTAATCCCCCATACTTTCCTGCAAATGAAGCAAGTGAACGGAATTTAAAAGAACATCTGGCCATTGCTAGACATGAAATTCATCTGACACTTGAACAGGCCGTCCGTTCCGCAAGCGAGCTGTTAAAACAGGGAGGGAAGGCTGCGTTTGTTCATCGTCCAAGTAGACTGCTTGATATCGTCACGGCGATGCGCAAAAATCGGCTAGAGCCGAAGCGTATCCAGTTTGTTTATCCTAAAGAGGGCAAAGAAGCAAATACACTGCTCATTGAAGCGATTAAAGACGGTAAACCCGATCTGAAAATCCTTCCCCCTTTGTATGTCTATGGAGATGACGGCAAGTATACAGAAGAAGTGAGGCTCCTTCTATATGGACAAGCGGAATAACCACTTCTTCTACGTCCTTGAATGCGGTGACGGGTCATATTATGCCGGTTATACAAATAATTTGGAGAAGCGGGTTCTGACACATAATGAAGGAAAGGGTGCAAAGTACACACGAGCGAAATTGCCCGTACATTGCATTTACCATGAAGTGTATGAGACAAAACGGGCAGCCATGCAGGCGGAATATCGTTTCAAGCAGTTAACCCGGCAAGCGAAGAAACTTCATATGAGAAAGGGGAAACAGACTGATGAAATCCCAAAAGAGCGCTGAAGCAAATCGTGCGAAGTTGTTTCTCGTTGGCACGCCAATAGGAAATCTAGATGACATGACGTTTCGTGCAGTAAAAGTACTAATGGAAGCAGATGTGATCGCAGCCGAAGATACGAGAAATACGATTAAGCTCTGTAATCATTTTGAAATTAAGACGCCACTGATTAGTTACCATGAACATAATCTGGAAAAAGGTGGAGAAAAGATTCTTTCATTACTGGAGGAAGGAAAGAGTGTTGCGCTGGTCAGTGATGCAGGCATGCCGTGCATTTCAGATCCAGGTCTCGATATTTCCGTCAAAGCAATTGAAGAAGGGTACGATGTCGTACCGATCCCAGGAGCTAATGCTGCAATCAGTGCCCTTGTCGCTTCAGGACTTAACACACAGCCTTTCTCCTTCTTTGGATTTCTCCCAAGACAGAAGAAGGAACGGCATATAGAATTGCTTGAGCTCCAGAAAAAACAAGAGACGTTGTTGTTCTACGAAGCACCCCATCGGTTGAAAGAAACACTTAAGGCATTTACTGACGTGTTCGGTGGAGACCGTAGGGTTGTATTGGCGAGAGAATTGACGAAGCGATTCGAGGAATTCCTCCGGGGTACATTGGAAGAGGCAGTCGCCTGGGTAGAAGCAAATGAAATCAGGGGCGAGTTCTGTATTGTAATCGAAGGGAATTCCGAAGTAAATGAAGATGCGTTGCAAAACTGGTGGGAAGATATTAGTATAGCGACACATGTTGAGCTCTTAATGGAGAAAGAAAGTATTTCATCAAAAGAAGCCATCAAATTGGTTGGTTTGGAACGCGGAATTCCGAAAAGGGATGTCTATCAAGCGTATCATATTAGTGGAAATGAATAATAAAAACCCAGAACATTAAAGTGTTCTGGGTTTTTATTGTTATTATCACGATAATATTAGAGAATCTTATCTTCAATCTCTTTAATCAATTGTTTTGCACCTTCAGGACTCAGAATCAGCTTTCCATCGATCAAACGCAAGTTGTCATCGGATACTTCTCCTGTTATCGAACAAGTCATGTTAGGCATATACTTTTTTAAGATGATCTTGTCATCATCGACATAGATTTCCAAAGCATCCTTCTGTTCAATTCCAAGTGTACGGCGCAACTCGATTGGAATAACTACACGTCCGAGTTCGTCTACTTTTCTTACGATTCCTGTGGATTTCATGACAAGAATTCCCCCTAAGCAATATAGTTTACGACAAAATTCGACATTGTTCTCGTGTCTTCTTTCTATCATACCAACTCTTCCAATTAACGTCAATAAATCAAATTTATAATTATGTACATAATAATAGATGGACTTTAAAACCAAATGCTACAAACTGTAGGGCTTTGATAATCCGAATCTAGGCATTAAGACTTAGTTATGTGAAAATCACATCGCTGTTCAATAAAAGTTAAAGGTGTTTTCCTAACCTTCATTAGTAAGTAAAGTGAAGGAATAAATGCAATTGTGAAGTCTAAACGGCTTCTCCTTTATAAAATTGTTCCGTCATCATGGCACTTTTGTTGAATTTTAGCTAAAATGGAGAGTATAGATTGAAACAATGGAGGTATTCTCTTGACTGAACAGCAAAAAACATTTTACATTACGACCCCTATTTATTACCCAAGCGGTAAATTTCATATCGGCACGGCTTACACAACTGTAGCATCTGACGCGATGGCACGTTATAAACGTCTGCGTGGATTTGATGTGCACTTCCTTACGGGAATGGACGAGCATGGACAGAAAATCCAGGAAAAGGCCGAAGAAGAAGGGTTGCCTCCGCAGGAATACGTCGACAGGATTGCGGACGTCGCTATCAAACTTTGGAAGATGATGGACATTTCGTATGATGATCTGATTAGAACGACAGAAACACGGCATAAAGTCGCTGTAGAAAAGATTTTCAAAAAGTTCCTGGAAAATGGGGATATTTATAAAGGTGAATACGAAGGATGGAAGTGTGTGCCGTGTGAATCATACTTCACTGAAGCGCAACTTGTAGATGGCAACTGTCCAGACTGTCACCGTCCTGTAGACCGTGTTGCTGAAGAATCATACTTCTTCAATATGAAAAAATACGCAGATCGTCTATTAAAATTTTATGAAGACAATCCTACTTTCATCGAACCGGAATCGCGTAAAAATGAAATGATCAACAACTTTATCAAGCCTGGTCTTGAAGATCTGTCCGTTTCTCGTATGTCATTTGACTGGGGCATTAAAGTGCCTGGCGATCCGAAGCATGTTATCTATGTATGGGTCGATGCTTTAACGAACTATATTACAGCATTGGGTTACGGTTCCGACAATGACGCATTATTTAAGCAGTATTGGCCAGCAGACGTGCATGTTGTAGGCAAAGACATCGTTCGGTTCCATACCATTTACTGGCCAATCTTCTTGATGGCACTGGATATTCCGTTACCCAAGAAAGTTTTCGCACATGGTTTCATCATGATGAAAGATGGAAAAATGTCAAAATCAAAAGGCAATGTAGTCTATCCGGAAATGCTCGTTGAACGGTATGGTTTGGATGCAACACGTTATTTCCTGCTTCGTGAATTACCATTCGGGCAGGACGGGACATTCTCTCCAGAATCATTCGTGGAGCGCACAAATTATGATCTTGCCAATGATCTCGGTAATTTATTGAACCGTACTGTTTCGATGATCAATAAGTACTTTGACGGTTTCATTCCGACGGATGGACTGGATTCGACGGAATATGATGCAACGTTGCGTGAATTTGTCTCAAACGCCACGAGTAAATATGAAGCAGCCATGGAAAAGATGCAGTTTAGTGTCGTTTTATCCGAACTATGGTCCATCATTTCTCGTACAAACAAATATATTGATGAAACATCGCCTTGGGTTCTTGCAAAAGATGAAGCGGATAAAGGAAAACTGGCATCTGTCATGTCACATTTAGCTGTGGCATTGCAACAAATTGCTGTCCTGTTACAGCCGTTCATGACAAAGTCGCCAATTCAAATCATGGAACAGCTTGGCTTGGATGAATCGCTATTGGCGTGGGATACGCTCAATGACTTTTCGGTAATTCCAGAAAACTCCAAAGTGGTTGCAAAAGGAGTTCCCATTTTTCCGCGACTGGATCCCGAAGAAGAGATTATCTATATTCGCGAGCAAATGGCAGTGACTGCACCAAAAGAGCAAGAGGAAGACAAGCCTGTTGAGCAGGTTGAAGAAGTGGATGAAATCACAATCGATGACTTCATGAAAGTTGACTTGCGTGTAGCTACAGTCACGGCTTGTGACAGAATTCCAAAAGCAGACAAACTGTTGAAACTGCAAGTGGATCTTGGTTATGAGCAGCGCCAAGTCGTATCCGGCATTGCCGAATACTATGAACCAGAAGATCTTATTGGACAGAAAGTCATCGTCGTAGCGAACTTAAAACCCGTGAAGTTACGTGGAGAACTTTCACAAGGTATGATTCTCGCTGGTTCATCTGAAGGGATTTTGAAACTTGCAACTGTCGATCAGACGTTGGAAAACGGTGCGAAAGTGAAGTAAATATTATGACGGCGTTCCATGTGAAACGCCGTCTTTCTTATTATTCGTTATATAATTGAATCCAGGTTGTCACACGATTGTAACGAAAGAAATAATCAGTTGATCTAGAATGTAATTTGTGAGGAGCGAAACGGATATGTATATTGATACACATATGCACTTGAATGCAGAGCAATATGAAGAGGACGCCCAGGAAGTTATTGAGCGTGCCCTCGCAGCAGGTGTCTCAACAATGATTGTTGTTGGATTTGATACGAACACTATAAATAAGGCAATGGAACTGGCGGAACGCTACCCATTCATCTATGCAGTCATTGGCTGGCATCCAGTGGATGCAATCGATTGTACGGAAGAAGACCTCAAATGGATAGAATCACTCGCAGCGCACCCGAAAGTAGTGGGGATCGGTGAGACGGGCCTAGACTATCATTGGGACAAATCTCCGAAAGATGTCCAGCAGAAATTGTTCAGGAAACAAATACGCTTGGCTCAGAAAGTCAATCTGCCAATCATCATCCATAACCGAGATGCTACAGCCGATGTTGTACAAATTCTAAAAGAAGAAAGTGCCGAAAAAACCGGTGGCATCATGCATTGTTACGGCGGCAGCGTGGAAACCGCGAACGAATGCATCGCTATGAACTTCATGATTTCGCTAGGGGGTCCAGTAACTTTCAAGAATGCCAAAATGCCTAAGAAAGTTGCGAAAGAAATTTCGCTGGATTATTTATTGATTGAAACAGATTCGCCTTATTTAGCACCACATCCTCATCGCGGTAAAAGGAATGAGCCCGCTCTTGTTACATTAGTAGCTGAAGAAATAGCTTTGTTAAAAGGAATACAGGTTGAAGAAGTGGCAAAAAGGACAACAGAAAACGCCTTGAAAATTTTCCGTATTCCGGAGAGTACATAAGGAAGTCCTGCTGGAATTTCAATGACGTATCACTTCAATGATGAAAAAGAATAAATAACGTAAGTGTTGACACGTGGAATTGAACCTACTATAATCAGCCAAGTGATGAAGGAGGAGTTTTTTCATGTCAAAAAGCACCATGGAAAATCTGTTCTTTAGGTCATTGAGGAGTAAGCAAATAGGGTTGACGGCTTTAGCATTCGCACTATTTGTTTCAATCATTTCACTAGTCCTTTATGAGGGCAATAAGAAGTTGGTCACTCTAGAAGTGAACAATGAAAAAAATGAATTAAAAACATCAGCACATACAGTTGGGCAACTTTTATCCGATCAGGAAATCGAAGTTGCCGAGCACGATTTAGTAACACCCTCAGTGAACACACCTATCGAAGAAGGTTTATCGGTTAGGTGGGAACAGGCAAAACAAGTAGAGATTCAGGTTGGGCAAGAAACGTTGGACGTTTGGACTACGGAACGCAATGTAGGCAAAATTTTGGCTGCAGCGGACATTACACTTCAAGAACATGATGAAGTGACGCCTGAACTGGATTCGGATCTTGAGCAAGACCAAAGCATTACCGTTCAACAGGCCTTTCAATTAACACTGATCGACGGTGGAAAGGAACAACAGTCTTGGTCCACTTCGACTACGGTCGCTGACTTTTTAAAGAGAGAGAACATTCAACTGAATGAACACGACAAACTGAATCGAAAAGCTGACGGATTCGTCAAGCCAGGATCTATCGTTGAAGTCGTGCGGGTGGAAAAGGTCACCGATGTAGTGGAAGAACCGACAAACTTCGCAGTTGTTACAAAGAACGATGCCAAGTTGTTAAAAGGACATGAGAAAGTTGTCCAAGAAGGCAAGAAAGGTTCAGTACAACGTGAGTTTGAAATTGTAAAAGAGAATGGTAAAGAAGTGTCTCGAACGTTACTAAGCGAAAAAGTCATTGAGGAACCACAGAAGAAAATTGTTTCTGTCGGTTCAAAAGTTATGGTAGCAAGTGCAACGACAAGCAAGAAAAGTGTAGCCCTATCACGTGGGGATTCAGCTGCGCCTACTGGCGGAAAAGAGTTCTATGTTACAGCTACAGCTTATACAGCACACTGTAATGGGTGTTCCGGGATTACCGCGACAGGCATCAATCTGCGCGCAAATCCCCAATTGAAAGTCATTGCAGTCGATCCAAGTGTCATTCCGTTAGGATCGAAAGTATGGGTGGAAGGATATGGCTATGCAATTGCAGGAGATACAGGCGGAGCTATCAAAGGCATGAAGATTGATCTTCATGTGCCGACGAAGTCAGCGGCTTACCAATTCGGCAGACGACAAGTCAAATTGAAAGTCATCGACTGATCCGATAAATCATATAGCCCACTTTAGAAGCAACATTACCGTAAGGCTTAACGGCCTTACGGTTTTTTTACTGCCTTCATCTGAAGAGGGACGACTGTACAACAACGTCCATTCGACGTAAAATTGAAGGCAACTGAATTCCACGATTATGAAATGAGGGTTACTGTGAATATAAAAGAAATCATCGTTGTCGAAGGGAAGTCGGATACGACCGCCATCAAGCGGGCAACCGGTGCGGATACGATTGAAACGAACGGCTCCGCGATCGATGGAGCAACATTGAAACGAATCCGTCTAGCCCAGGATACGCGTGGGGTCATCGTATTCACAGATCCCGATTATCCTGGCAGAAGAATAAGAGCGATTATCGAAGAGCAGATTCCAGAAGTGAAACATGCGTTTCTGCATAAGTCCAAAACAATTGCAAAAAATGGACAAGGGCTAGGGATTGAACATGCAAGTGATGAAGATATCAGGCTTGCGCTTAAGGCGGTCTATTCAACGAATGGTGGAGATGCAGAAGACATTCCCTTAGCTTTCCTGTTGGAACAGAGGCTTATCGGGCATCCTGAAGCCAAAAAGCGACGGGACCGCCTCAGTGAACATTTACAGATTGGGCAAGTGAATGGAAAAGGGTTGAAAAAAAGACTTGAGATGTTCCGGATTGGCAACGCACGTCTACTGGAAGCATTAATGGTGCTGCAAGAGGAGGATGACAATGAATAAAGATATAGCAACACCTATACGAACGAAAGAAATTCTACAGAAACACGGGTTTTCTTTTAAAAAGAGTTTAGGACAGAACTTTCTAATCGACCCGAATATTCTTCGTAACATTGTAGGGCACGCAGAAGTGACGGATCAGACAGGTGTCATCGAAATCGGTCCGGGAATTGGGGCTCTGACAGAGCATCTTGCCAGATCGGCAAAAAAAGTCGTGGCTTTTGAAATTGATGGCCGTCTGCTACCAGTACTGGAAGATACACTGTCACCATATGACAATATAGAGATTATCAATCAAGACATTTTGGAAGCAGATCTGAACAAAGTGATCGAAGAGCAGTTCGAAGGTTATGACGATATTGTCGTCGTTGCCAATCTACCCTATTATGTAACGACTCCGATTATCATGAAATTCCTTCTTGGGAAAGTCCCTATACGGGCAATGGTGATTATGATGCAGAAGGAAGTGGCAGACCGTATTACGGCATCTCCGAGTACGAAAGCGTATGGATCATTATCGATTGCGGTGCAATATTATATGGATGCCGAAGTATCAATGATTGTGCCGAGAACTGTTTTTGTTCCGCAACCGAACGTTGAATCAGCGGTGTTGAAGTTAACGAAGAAAGAAGAGGCACCTGTACAAGTCATTGATGAGGACTTCTTGTTCCGAGTGGCGAGAGGCTCTTTCGTGCAACGCAGAAAGACGTTACTGAATAATCTACAGACATCATTGAAAGATGGAAAAGCGAAGAAACAGGAAATCTTACAAGCATTCAAGGTTGCAGAAATGGATCCTGGAAGACGCGGAGAAACGTTGTCGATAGAAGAATTTGGAAGATTGGCGAATGCTTTATATCCTGAATTCAAAAATTGATGGCGAAACAAAGACAGTAAAACTAATAAAGTTATCAAATTTCGTAAAAAAAGAATTGACAACCAATACACCTAACTGTTAAAATTCTCATTTTAATTGACAGAACTTTTTAAAAGTGCTATACTGGTATGTAGTGAGGTGTAAGCGACATGCCAAAAACATTAGCGGACATTAAGAAGTCATTGGATGACCATCTAGGGAAACGTTTGCACTTAAGAGCAAACGGCGGCCGTAAGAAGACAATTGAGCGTGCTGGTGTCCTACGGGAGACGTATCGTGCGGTTTTTGTTGTTGAACTGGACCAGGACGAAAATGCTTTTGAGAGGGTATCTTACAGCTACGCAGATATTTTGACCGAAGCGGTTGAGATAACTGTATTAGATGATGGAGACGCAACCGCGTTCATCGTCAAATAACTGTTACAGCAATCATGTATTGTTTTTATTGAAAACACCTACGTACTTCATTCCTTAAGGGGAATGGAGCGCATAGGTGTTTTTTGTAGTTATCTGCCCATACTATCCACGTCAGTTAACATGGAGGAGGAAAACCCAATGGCTAGAAGACGGAGTATAATGTCTGAGCACTTGAAAGTGGAAATTGCCAAGGAGCTAGGATTTTACGATGTTGTAAAGCAAGAAGGTTGGGGCGGCATTAAATCACGGGATGCAGGAAATATGGTGAAGCATGCAATCCAGATGGCTGAACGTGGAGTAGCGGAAAAAAGATATGAACGCTGAGGTCGACTTTTATCCGAATTCTGACTGACTAGATTTGGGCCGCAAGGATGTCATATTGACATCTTTGCGGTCCATTTCCATTTATTGCGAGTGGAAGAATAGATTTCGAAGCGCAATCTTATCCCCCTATGGTAAAATAGGGAACAATGAGAACGTGGAATAGGAGGGGGCTGGATGTTATATGAAAAAGCACCTGCAAAGATTAATCTGACACTCGATGTCTTACATAAACGTGAAGATGGCTTTCATGAAGTAGAAATGATTATGACGACAGTGGATCTTGCGGATCGTGTCTGGTTAAGGCCTACGACGGATGGGAAAATCATCATTAAAGTTTCAGAACGTTTTGTGCCAAATGACCGGAAAAACCTTGCCTATCAGGCGGCAGACATGCTTAGACGGATGTATTCAATTCGTGACGGAGTCGAAATTACGCTTGATAAAAGAATACCTGTCGCTGCTGGACTTGCTGGCGGCAGTTCAGACGCTGCGGCAACATTGCGTGGGTTGAATCGGTTATGGGAACTCGGTCTTAGTGCGGAAAAACTGGCTGCTATTGGTGCGAAAATTGGTTCGGACGTATCTTTTTGTGTACATGGCGGAACGGCGCTTGCGACAGGAAGAGGAGAAAAGATTGAGCATCTTCCTGCCCCGCCGAATTGTTGGGTAATCTTGGCCAAACCTGCGATTTCCGTTTCCACAGCGGATATATACCGGAATCTGGATGTAGCGAACGTGCAACACCCAAACACTGCAGGAATGTTGGAAGCACTTGAAACAGGCGACTACGAAAAAATGTGTGCATCCCTTGGCAACGTGCTTGAACCGATTACGATGAATATTCATCCGCAAGTCATCGATCTAAAAGAAAAGATGGAGCGCTTCGGTGCTGACGCGGTCTTGATGAGCGGCAGCGGACCGACGGTATTCGGTTTTGTCAGACAGGAAGCACGGGTATCGCGAATTTATAACGGATTAAAAGGCTTTTGTAAAGAAGTTCACGCAGTTAGGATGACTGGGGAACGGTTTCTTCTTGATTAAACACGTATATTCATGATACTCTACGAATAAAATATTCGGATTTAGGGGTTGTTGTTTTATGAAGTGGAAAAGGAGTGAACGACTTGTCGACATGACACGTCATCTGTTGGACAATCCACACTCGCTCATACCGCTGACTTTCTTTTCCGAACGTCATCAGGCGGCAAAGTCTTCCATCAGTGAAGATTTGGCGATTATTAAAGAAACTTTCGAAGAGAGTGGAACTGGCAGACTTGTCACTGTTTCCGGTGCAGCCGGAGGGGTCAAGTACATACCTGAAGTTACGGAAACGGAAGTCCGCGAAGTGATGGCACTTATGAAAGAAAGTCTTGGACGTTCGGATAGGCTGTTACCTGGTGGTTATTTATACATGACGGATTTTCTCGGCAATCCTAAAATCATGGATCGAGTCGGAAAGGTTTTTGCTTCCGCATTTGCGGATACCAATATCGATGTGATCATGACTGTCGCGACAAAGGGAATTCCTATTGCAAATGCAATTGCACGCCATTTAAACGTGCCTGTCGTCATCGTCCGCAGGGACAGTAAAGTGACGGAGGGATCGACTGTCAGCATTAATTACGTATCCGGATCAACACGCAGGATTCAGACAATGGTATTATCAAAAAGAAGTATGAAAAGTGGCCAGCGGGTATTAATCACGGATGACTTCATGAAAGCCGGTGGCACGATGGCAGGCATGAAGAATCTCTTGGAGGAGTTCGATTGTGAACTTGCCGGGACAGCCGTCCTTGTTGAGGCTGAACATACGGAGGAAGTCCTTGTCGATGATTATCTATCGTTGGTTAAGCTCCGTGCAATGAACGAGAAAGATCGAACCATCGAGCTTGAAGAAGGCAATTACTTTATGAAGGGTGGAACTACACAATGAATTATGTAGCAACTAAAAACGCACCACAAGCAATCGGACCTTACGCACAAGCAGTGAAAGCAAACGGATTCGTCTATACTTCCGGACAACTGCCGATGACAACAAATGGCTTGCTTGTTGAAGGAACGATCGAAGAGCAGACGAACCAAGTATTCGCAAACTTGAAAGCGGTTCTTGAAGAAGCAGGTTCTTCACTTGAACAAGTTGTCAAAGCTACGGTCTTCATTAAAGATATGAATGAGTTTGCAGCATTGAATGATGTGTACGCTCAACATTTCGGATCACATACACCTGCACGTTCTACTGTGGAAGTGGCTAGACTGCCAAAAGACGCAAGTGTGGAAATCGAAGTAATTGCACTTGTAGCAGAATAACAGTGATTATGACCCGCTCAGTTCTGAACGGGTTTTTTACATTCAAAAGCGAAATGCGGATTGACTAAAATCACCGCGTTTAATGGTGACGTCGGTATCGTACAACTGAATCAATCCGAACGCCTACCATTTGGGACGTGGCAAAAGACCGGTTATATAAATGTGAATTAAGTGTTTTTTGGGTTTATTAAAAATAATTTCTGAAAATAAAAGGGAAATGCTTACTTTTGTAGAATATTAAGTTGGTGGGTAACTTCTTATAAACAAAAGGGAGTGGGAGAGAATGGAAGTAACAGATGTTCGATTGAGGAAAGTTGATACAGAAGGCAGAATGAGAGCCATCGCTTCAATTACCTTAGATGACGAATTCGTCGTACATGATATCCGTGTTATTGAGGGGAATGAAGGATTATTTGTGGCAATGCCAAGCAAGCGGACACCTGAAGGGGAATTTCGTGATGTGGCGCATCCCATCAATACTTCAGCACGGCTAAAAGTACAAGAAGCTGTATTAACTGCTTATCATACGACAGAAGAAAAAAGAGTATTGGAAGAGGCTGGTGCATAAGATCTCTTCTTTATCCTCACAATAAAAACACAGGACCGGATTTGCAAGATAAATCATCGTCCTGTGTTTCTTCATGTCATTTTCCCCATTCTATCCATATTGGAGCTCACCCGGAAAAATAAAACAACAATATTAAAAGAATCATGCCGTGTTGTCAAGGGGGTATAGTTGAAATTACTAGTATTTTCAGCTATAGTGAGTAATGAAATTATGGATGGGGGCCAGCACATGACGAATACATACGCCGTCGTCCTTGCTGCAGGACAAGGAACGAGGATGAAGTCCGATTTATATAAAGTATTGCATCCTGTTTGTGGGAAACCGATGGTCGAACATGTTGTCGACCATATTCGTGGAATCGGTGCCGACAAGATTGTGACAATCGTGGGACATGGTGCTGAAATGGTGGAAGAGACGCTTGGCATCCATTGCGCTTATGCCTTGCAAGAGGAACAGTTGGGTACTGCACATGCCGTACAACAGGCTGAAAAAGAGCTTGCTGGCCTCGAAGGCGTCACGCTCGTCGTTTGTGGCGATACACCACTCATCAAGTCCGAAACGATGCAAGCATTGATTAAGCACCATGTAGAGACGAAAGCGAAAGCGACGATCCTTACTGCCCATGCAGATGATCCTACAGGATATGGACGCATTATACGGGACGTGGAAGGCAATGTTCTTCGCAACATTGAACACAAAGATGCTACGCCTGAAGAGCAGAAAGTGACGGAAATCAATACCGGTACATATTGCTTTGATAATCGTGCGTTATTTGACACGCTGAAAAAAGTGAAGAATGACAATGCACAAGGCGAATACTATCTACCTGATGTTATCGGTATCCTTAAAGAGGAGAATGAACTGATTTCCGCTTATGTCACAGATGATTTCAGTGAAACGATCGGCATTAATGATCGTGTCATCTTAGCAGAAGCGGAAAAAGTGATGCGTCATCGAATTGCTGAGAAGCATATGCGTAACGGCGTTACAATCATCGATCCAAGCAACAGCTACATTAGTGTGGATGCTGAAATTGGACGTGATACAGTCATTCAACCCGGTACGATGATTGAAGGCAAGACAATCATTGGAGAAAAATGTGTAATCGGACCGAATTCACAAATTGTCAATAGTGTAATTGGCAATCATACAACCGTCCATTCGTCAGTCGTACTGGACAGCACGCTTGGTTCAAGTACAACAGTAGGCCCGTTCGCACATATCCGTCCGGATTCTAATCTAAGCGACAATGTTAAAATCGGCAATTTTGTCGAAGTCAAAAAGTCCAAGTTAGGTGAAGGAAGCAAAGTTTCACATCTTAGCTATATCGGAGATGCGGAAGTAGGAACTGATGTCAATATTGGCTGCGGCACAATCACGGTGAACTATGACGGTAAGAACAAGTACAAAACGACCGTCGGCAATAATGCATTTGTCGGTTGTAATTCAAATCTGGTGGCACCGGTTACAGTCGGTAATGGCGCATATGTAGCGGCTGGATCGACGATAACAAAAGATGTCCCAGAAAATTCACTTGCAATTGGGCGTGCGCGCCAGGAGAATAAAGAAGGATACGTAACGAAATTAAATCTTAACTAACCAGGGGGACCATGATGGCTAATCATTATCCTAATGACAAACTAAAAATATTCTCATTAAATTCAAATCAATCACTTGCACAAGAAGTGGCGGACGAAATCGGACGCCCACTAGGTAAGTGCTCTGTCAAACGCTTCAGCGACGGAGAAATTCAGATCAACATCGAAGAAAGTATCCGAGGCTGTGATGTATTTGTCATCCAGTCCACCTCCAACCCAGTCAATGACAACCTGATGGAGTTACTCATCATGATTGATGCATTGATGCGGGCATCAGCTCGTACAATCAATGTTGTCATGCCTTATTATGGCTATGCACGCCAAGACCGCAAAGCGCGTTCACGTGAACCGATTACAGCAAAACTGGTAGCAAACTTGCTTGAAAAAGCGGGAGCTGACAGAGTGATCGCTATCGATCTACATGCACCACAAATCCAAGGATTCTTTGATATTCCAATCGACCACTTAGTGGCAGAACCAATCCTCACAGAATACTTCAAAGGAAAAGGCCTAGAAGGAGACGATCTAGTTATCGTATCTCCAGACCATGGCGGCGTGACGAGAGCCCGTAAAATGGCGGATCGCATGAAAGCACCGATTGCAATCATCGATAAACGACGTCCGCGTCCGAACGTTGCTGAAGTAATGAGTATTGTCGGTAATGTAGATGGAAAGACAGCAATACTGATTGATGATATCATTGACACTGCAGGCACGATTACAATCGCAGCGAACGCGATTATCGAAAGTGGCGCAAAAGAAGTGTATGCTTGCTGTACGCATCCCGTGTTGTCCGGACCCGCAATCGAGCGTATCGACAATTCACGCATCAAGGAATTGATCATTACGAACTCTATCGAATTGCCGGATAATAAAAAATCCCCAAAAATCAAACAATTATCGATCGCCAAGCTTCTTGGTGAAGCCGTAATTCGTGTGTTTGAAAAGAAATCTGTCAGCACACTGTTTGATTGAGCAAGCAAGTTAGTTTAGCATTGTCTGTTTAAGGGTAATTCAGAAGAATAGAATAAACTTATTTCAAGAAGGGTGACTAAACAAATGAGCACAGCTATTAAATCGAAATCAAGAGATGTAAAGACAAGATCAGCACTATCAGCACTAAGAAACGAAGGATACATTCCTTCTGTTGTTTATGGATATAAAACTGAATCAACACCAATCGCAGTGAGCGAACGTGATTTATTGTTCACATTGCGCGAAACAGGACGTAATGGTGTCATCAAGCTTGACGTCGATGGCAAAGAATTGAACGTTGTCCTAAACGATTATCAGGCAGATGCACTTAAAGGCGATATCCGCCACGCAGACTTCCTGGCGATTAATATGACAGAAGAACTTGAAGTTGAAGTTACTGTGAATCTTGTCGGCGAATCTAAAGGTGAAAAAGAAGGCGGGACTGTCCAACAGCCAAACTTTGAAGTTCTTATCAAAGTGAAACCTTCTGATATTCCGGAAGCATTTGACGTCGATGTATCTAATCTTGAAATCGGTGACTCGATCACAGTCGGAGACATCAGAGAGAAGTCCAAGTTTGAAATCTTGAATGATGACAATCATAGCCTTGTACTTATTTCCGCACCACGTACTGAAGCGGAAATGGATGAGCTTGATAGCGATTCAGGTACAACTGATGCAGAACCTGAAGTTATCGGCGAAGACGATAAAGAATAATATTTTATAATGAGGAGCGCACGTTTTCATCCGTGCGCCCTTTTTATCATTGTACTAGGTAAAGGAAGAGACGCTCATGAAAATGATAATCGGACTCGGTAATCCGGGTAAACAATATGAAAGTACACGTCATAACGTAGGATTCCATGTTATCGATGAACTAGCTGATCGCATGAATGCGCCTGCTGGGCAGATGAAGTTTAATGGTGCCTATACGGTCATCCATCGCCCTGAGGGGAAAGTGATGCTTGTTAAGCCGTTAACGTATATGAACCTGTCAGGCGAATGCGTCGGACCTCTCATGGATTACTTTGACGTAAATCTTGAAGATATTGTCGTACTCTACGATGATCTTGATCTCGCTCCTGGAAAGCTTCGTCTTCGTCAAAAAGGAAGCGCTGGTGGGCATAACGGCATGAAATCATTAATCGCTCATCTTGGTTCAGATACATTCAATCGTATTCGAATTGGTGTTGGCCGTCCGATAAACGGTATGAAAGTATCGGATTATGTATTATCCAACTTCACACAAGATGAACAGCCGCTGTTAGAGGACATGGTGAAGAAAAGTGCTTCAGCATGTATCGATTGGTTGGATCGTCCGTTTTTGGACGTCATGAACAACTATAATGGCTCGTGAGGAATAATCGATTGTCCAATTGCCTATACTTTGTTAAAAAGGGCAGATGATAGTTGATGAATATTCGTTACTCATGCAGGCATTGCAAAACAGAAGTTGGATCCATCCCTTTCGGATCTGCGGGCGAGATTATTCAAGAGTTGCAGCAAGCCGAGAAGGAAGATCAGCATGAACACTTTTTAGAGTATAACGAGGATGGCTCTTTGACAGTGAGATGCATTTGCGAGCAGTGCGAACAGTCGTTGATGATGTTCCCTGACTACTATGCACTGAAGAAATGGTTGCAATAAGCTTTTTGCTTTGGCGTTTCACGGCGCACAAAGCTTTTTTCACTTCAATTTATTTACGACAAAGCGAGGAAAATAATCATTGGATGCCCTCATAGATCTACTTTTACAAGAAAAAGAGATTCATAACGTTATTGATGACTTGCAAGCGGGACAGGACCGTCAATTGCTCACTGGGCTTTCAGGCGGGGCAAAAGCTGTCTTTTTTAAGGCTGTCCAACAATCAACTGAGCAGCCGATTCTAATTGTCACTGCGAACATGTTGCAAGCCCAACGTACATACGAAGATCTCGTGAAGATGCTTGACGAGTCACTCGTTCACTTATATCCGGCAGAGGAATTAATCGCTGCCGATTTTTCTGTGTCCAGTTTTGATTTGCGTTCCAGTCGGATCGATACGCTCGATCATATGGCGCGTGTTGGAAAAGGGATTTACATCACCCCTGTCGCCGGCATGAAGAAATTACTCCCTTCAAAAGAACGATGGCTGAACAATTATTTATCGACGAAGCTCGATGACAGCATTGATGTGGAGCAATGGGTGCTGAAACTTGTGCAGATGGGCTATACGAGGCAGGAAATGGTTACAGCACCCGGAGACTTCGCACTTCGTGGCGGCATTTTGGACATCTATCCATTGACGACAGAACATCCGTTTAGAATCGAGCTGTTCGATACAGATGTCGATTCGATCCGCATGTTTTCTGCAGAAGATCAGCGCTCTAGAGATAAGCTGGACGAAGTAACAATATTACCGGTTACAGAGCATGCCTGGACGGCTTCAGATTTAACGCATATTGCAGGGAATGTGGAAGAAGCATTACGCTCCAGTTTGAAGCGATTGAAAAAAGAAGATGTCAAAGAGAACCTGACACAAAATATCACGCGGGACATCGATCTCATGAAAGACGGTATTGTTCCTGAAGGTATGATGAAATACATGTCTTTCGCGGAGCAAGTCCCCGCTTATTTAGGCGATTATTTCTCTGAGAACGGACTTGTTTTATTCGATGAAATCGGTCGGATTGTGGAAGTCTCTTCAACGCTTGAACATGAAGAAAAGGAATGGTTCCTCACGCTTCTTGAAGAAGGTAAAATCGTCCATGATGCAAAAATCTCTTTTTCGTTTGATGAAATGCATAAAATGCTTGAGCAGCGAAAAGCGTATTTAGCCTTATTCGTTAGAACCGTTCCTGGCATCGTCCTGAAAAAGACCGTCGCCTTCTCCTGCAAGCCGATGCAGGAATTCCATGGGCAGATGAACTTGCTGGCGAACGAAATGGAACGATGGAAACAAGGGAAGTTCAATGTCTTCATCGTTGCAGACGGCAAGGAGCGGATGAAGGAAGTCCAATCCATTCTGCAAGATTACGAGATGACCGCAACTGTTAATGGGAAGCCATCCAGTGAAGGGGTAATTTCCATCGTTGAAGGCGATTTGTCCGCAGGATTCGAACTGCCATTCCAGCGTCTCGCCGTCATTACAGATGCTGAGCTGTTCAAAGTGAAAGCGAAGCGCAAAGCACGTCCGCAAAAGATGACCAATGCCGAGCGCATTAAAAGCTATTCGGAAATTAAACCGGGCGATAATATCGTTCACGTCCATCACGGAATCGGGAAGTATTATGGCGTTGTTACGCTTGAAGTGGGTGGCGTCCATAAAGATTACCTCGACATCCGCTATCGCGGGGAGGATAAGCTGTTCGTCCCTGCAGATCAGATCGACCTCATCCAAAAATACGTCGCTTCCGGTGAAAAGGAACCGAAACTGCATAAGCTCGGCGGTGCGGAATGGAAGAAGACGAAGAGTAAAGTGTCGTCAGCCGTCAAAGATATTGCAGATGATCTCATTAAGCTATACGCCCAGCGCGAAGCGGAAAAAGGATTTGCATTTTCTGAAGACGATGATCTCATGCATTCCTTTGAAAATGCCTTTCCGTACGATGAAACAGATGACCAGCTGCGCTCTATTGCGGAAGTGAAACGTGATATGGAACGCGAAAGGCCGATGGACCGCTTACTTTGCGGCGATGTCGGATACGGCAAAACGGAAGTGGCCATCCGTTCTGCGTTCAAAGCCGTTGGAGATGGTAAACAAGTGGCCTTCCTCGTGCCGACGACTATATTGGCGCAGCAGCATTATGAAACGATGAAGGAACGATTCTCCGGCTTCCCGGTGGAAGTTTCTCTACTGAACCGCTTTCGTACGAAAAAAGAACAGACCGAAACATTGAAAGGGTTGAAGGCGGGAACGATTGATGTGGTCGTTGGGACGCATAGGCTTCTTTCAAAAGACGTCGTCTATAAAGATTTGGGTCTGTTGATTGTTGATGAAGAGCAACGTTTTGGTGTGACTCATAAAGAGAAATTAAAACAACTGAAAACAAATGTGGATGTCCTCACATTGACGGCAACGCCAATTCCGAGAACGCTCCATATGTCAATGCTTGGCGTCCGGGATTTATCCGTCATCGAAACACCGCCAGCGAACCGCTTCCCCGTTCAGACATATGTCATGGAACATAACTTCGGACTTGTCCGTGAAGCGATTGAGCGCGAAATGGCGCGTGGCGGACAAACATTCTATCTGTATAACCGAGTCGAGGATATGATGCGGAAAGTCGATGAGATTAAACAACTCGTTCCTGAAGCACGTGTCGCTTTTGCGCACGGACAGATGGGTGAATCGGCACTTGAATCGGTTATATTAAGCTTCCTTGAAGGAGAATATGATGTGCTCGTCACAACGACAATCATTGAAACGGGCATCGACATACCGAACGTCAACACGCTTATCGTACATGACGCGGATCGCATGGGCTTATCACAGCTGTATCAGCTCCGCGGACGTGTTGGCCGATCCAACCGTGTAGCGTATAGTTACTTCCTTTATCAGCGGGATAAAGTGCTGACGGAAGTGGCGGAAAACCGTTTGCAAGCCATCAAGGAATTTACGGAGCTCGGATCAGGCTTCAAAATTGCTATGCGTGATTTATCAATCCGGGGTGCAGGTAACTTGCTAGGCTCGCAGCAACACGGCTTCATCGACTCTGTCGGTTTTGACTTGTATTCACAAATGTTGCAGGAAGCGATTGAAGAGAAACAGACGGGCATCGTCAAAGCGGATATCCCGGATGTAGAAATTTCATTGCCGATCAATGCGTATTTACCGGATACGTATATTAAAGATGGTTTCCAGAAGATTCAAATGTATAAGCGGGTCAAAGCGATTGAAAACGAAGAGGATTATTCCGAACTCGTCGACGAGATGGTGGACCGCTTCGGCGACCTGCCGCTCGAAGCTGATCTGCTGTTGCGTGTCGGAAGAATGAAAGCCTGGGGTCATATGGCGGGCGTCGAATCCATTAAAAAACAACGCTCAATTATTGAAATTCGACTATCGCAAGAAGGTACCGCCAAGACAGACGGAGCCAAAGTCGTATCGGATTCGATGAACTTCGGCCGTGCTGTCGGCTTCACGATGGAAGACGGAAAACTGATGATTACAGTAGATGAACGCCATATCGGCAAACTAACGGAATTCGATGTACTGGAAGAGATGATGCGGATTTTGCAAGCATCTGTAAAGACCCTAACAGGAAGTAATTCCGACTAAAGGTTCTGTTGCATAAAATGTCCAAACATGATGCATACTATATTCGAACGGAAAACGGTATTCAATTTTCGGGAAAGTGAGGCATCATGCATGAAAGCAACAGGAATCGTGCGCAGAATTGATGATTTAGGCAGGGTGGTCATTCCAAAAGAAATTAGGAGGACTCTCCGTATCCGTGAAGGAGATCCGCTTGAAATCTTCACCGACAGGGATGGAGAGGTAATTCTTAAAAAGTACTCCCCTATTTCCGAGCTTGGTCAATTCGCGAGAGAATACGCAGAAACATTATACGAGACACTTGGAACACCAGCCCTCATCAGCGATAGAGATGAAATGATTGCCGTATCAGGGTTATCGAAAAAAGATTATTTGAATCGACAACTGGCTCCGGATGTAGAAGAAATCTTAGCAGGACGTACAATCGTCACGGAAAAACTGGAAAAAACAGTGGAATGGGTACCCGGTCAAACCGAGCAAGTGAAGTCCTACTGCATCGCTCCAATCGTAGCAGGCGGAGACACAATCGGCGCCGTCTATTTACTATCGAAAGTCCACTTTATCGGAGAAGCCGAACAAAAAGCAGCCGAAACCGCTGCACATTTCTTGGCGAAACAGATGGAACAATGAAAAACAGCCCACCCGCACCGGAAGAAATTCGGTGCGGGTGGGCTGTTTAAAAGCGACCCTCCTGCGGGAAAAACGTCATCCGATGACCCCGGATAGGAAGCCGTTCTGAAGATTTTCGTACTTATTGGACAGCGCTTTTATCTATTTACTTTAAAACGTCTTGATTCACCTGTATCTCTGCTGTATATTTTTCATGCAAATCGGCTTTATATTGATCGGGCGTGTATTCATCATTTAACACGCCATCAGAATTGGTGATATCGTAATGATGGATTCATTCGATTATACCGCTGTCGTTGAAATCGCCAAGCTACACGAAGATGAACTAATGCACATGAATAATTAGATGATACCAAGAAATCAAATTGTTGCGGTCAAACAAGCCAATTCTAATAGAGAAAACAACTAACGTTTTTGAATGATAAAAAAGAGAACAGCCAATTTTATATGGCTGTTCTCTTTTTAATTGATATATTTGACATTAATGATCCACATAGTTATGGTAAAAGAGAGTTTATTCCAAAAAACAGGAAGTGTTTAAAGATGAAATTCAAATTATTGGGGTTCGCCGGAATATCGCTTCTAGTTTCAACTGTCATTGTAAAAGATATTGTTTTTTCAAAAGAAAATATAACAAAAAGTGATTCAGAACCATATGTAAACATTAATTATCAGGACAATTCCGCTAAAAGTTCAGACGAAAATATGCATATTGATGTGTATGATGAAAATGATTTGTTGATATATTCCTATAGTGATTCACAAATAGAGAGAATGGTTACTGCGATATCGGAAAACTTAGACCCTAATGCTACTTCCGTAAAATACTATGATCTCATCGAGGAGTCGGACCAATCCTACAATTTCTTACTTACAACATTTAGTGAACATATAACAATTGGAAAAAATAAGGTCTTTAATAAGCCTAAATCTCTAACGATAAAAACGGATTTAAATATTGAATCCATGACTATTTTGTTGGAGTCTTCTGGACATAAAGTGGGATCTGTTAAAATTGGAAATATTAGTGGGGATATTTTAATACCTCTAGAAAAATTAGTTGCCAAGGAAGCTGGGTACACTATTAAATTAGTAAATAATACTAAAGGGGACAGAGTCTTATTGCTGAGTGGTTCTGTAAAAAAAGAATAATTGAATATAGAATTCAGAATAATAACTCGCATTCTTTTTTTGGTAGTGTATGATAATAATTGTTACGCGTAGCATATATTGTAAAGGTGATGTGTAAAATTAAGAAATTATTGGCAGCTTTATTTGTTACAATGTTTTCAGCAGTATTACTATCTTCAGTTGGTTATGCGCAGGAAAGTATCCCAGAAGAAGATAAACCGTCCATTAACGTCTATGATGGCGAAGGGAATTTATTGAAGAGCTATAATGAATTTGAAATGTAACAATTTTATGTAAATGATTCGTCGCTAAATTTGGATTCACCAGAATTATTGATTCATCCATTTGCAATTCCATTTGCAAAAACGTACAGTTTCCCTGCTGATTTTTATAATAATATATGGGTAAAAGATAGAGATTCATTCTACGATATTAAATCGATACACTTAACTCCTACAGGGAGAGTTGTTAAAAAAATGTTTGTCGGGCTCTATTCTGGCGGAACTCAAATGAGAGTGGTAGTAGTTGAAAACTTAAATCAAAGCATAAATTACCCGTTAGTATATTCTGGCTCAAATACAAAATACACTAGTGTTCATCTATCTAACGGTGATCCAGGTCTGCAACTAATTTCAATAAATGGTACGATTTACTACGATGTGCAGTGAACATCGGATGTTAAGAGGGTAATCCAATTCCTTATTCCAATATAAAAAATGTTTTTGGAATCTATTCTACTGTTATACTAAAAAGGAAATGCTATTATTGGCAATAGCCATGGATGTATAGCGAGTACACAGTAGTGGATAGTGAACCAAATCATATCACTAATTTCAATGAATAATAATTATCCAACTCTCTGACTATTTATTTTTCAGAGAGTTTTTTTGCGCCCAGCATGGCCAAATATCTACTTTTTTTGCCATCCAATCAATCTGGCTCAAAGTCCATTTTGCGTCTTCAAAAACGGAAAAGGTCCCAGCAAAAAGCAGCAAAAACCGCAGCACATTCCTCGTAAAATAGATAGAATAATGAAAAACAGCCTGCACAAACCAGGTAGAACTGGTGCGTGTGGGCTGTTTCATTTTCTATTCAGCGGGCAATATGGACATTTTTCGGTATTCGGCAATTCCTTATACAAGCAACAAGTTGTCCTTTTGTAATTTGCCATGGCTTCAAGGATAGGCTCGTTCTGTAAAAATTGCTTGAAGGGTGAGCGTCTCAGTTGAGGTTTCCATGTTTCATCATGTAACAAAATCACCAAATCATCTGGGGCGGCTGTGTTATTTTCTTGGAACAACATTGAATACATCCAAATGACATAGCCCCAAATGTTCTCCCAAAGAATCAGTTTTGAAATATGCGCACGTTTGCTCATATAGTCTACGATAGGATGTCCATACTGTTCAAGAAGGAAGCGGATATCGCTCTCCCGATCTTGGACGATTCTGAATGAGTGAGAGGGGATGGAAAATGATATGTTCCCTTCACTGGTCACTAATGAAATATCCTCCAGTTTACCCGTCCATAGCAAGTCGAATTTGCTTAGCATATGCAATTGTGCGGCTATGAAGAAGCCGTACTTTCGCATATAAATGGAAGCCGCCACAGCATCTGTAGGGGCATCCAATTCGGTATGGATCATCTTGAATAATTCCGTACTACCTGTATTGGTTAAGGTTTTTTGTAAACTGATGGACTCGTTTGGTCGGTCGTTGACGAATACACTGAAACGTTCCAATCCGGCAAGCTGTTCAGCATTCAACTCAGGCACCTGTATTGCTCCTAACTTGTTGCACGATGCAGCGACCACGCCCATAAGGTACGCAATGCGGTGTTCCGAAAAGGGGATCTGTCGACACTTGGCACTCCATTCCGAATACAGAACGGACAAGGTCGCAAGTGATGATCTCCTCGGGTCTACCTTGCGCATAAACGCCGCCATCTTTAATGGCGACAATATTGTGGGCATACCGGGAAGCCAGATTCAAATCGTGCAGTACCATGACGATGGTGCGGTTCTTTTGCTCATTTAATTCGAACAGTAAATCCAAAATTTCGATTTGATGCGTCATGTCGAGATACGTTGTCGGTTCGTCCAATAAAATGACATCAGTATCTTGGGCAAGCGTCATTGCAATCCAAGCCCGTTGACGTTGACCACCCGATAATGTATCGATGGCCTGGTCTCGCAAATCGCTGATCTTCGTTGCTTCCATAGCCGCCTCGACCTTCTTCGTATCTTCTTCCGTCCAACGGGAAAGCCACGATTGGTGAGGGTAGCGACCTTGCTTCACGAGATCGTGGACCGTCAACCCTTCAGGTGACACAGGCCCTTGAGGAAGGATGCCCATCTTTTTAGCGACACTCCGGGAAGACATCGAGTGGATATCTTTCCCTTCTAGCAAGACGGATCCATCAGACGGCTTTAATAATCGTGCAATTGAGCGAAGCAACGTGGACTTTCCGCAACCATTACTACCAACAAATACAGTGATTTCGCCTTTAGGGATGGACAAGTTCAAATTCTCGAATAGCAGGTGGTCTTGATAGCCGATCGACAGGTTTTTCGTATTTATCATAGGGTGCATGCAAATGCCTCCGTTTCATTCATTATCCAAAGGAATGATAGCGTTCAATACTACATAGCATACCATATCTGCGACTAATTGAGAATGATAATCAATAATTTGTGAAAATACTTTACAAACACCATGCCAACAGATTACACTACTAATTGATAATAATTATCAGTTCGGAGGAAAAATACATGAATAAATCTATGAAAACGTTATTGGTAGTGGCACTTAGTGCGATACTATTGGTTGGCTGTTCTTCGAAGAAAAACGATGATAAAGATGCGGTTGGCGAAAAGCCTGAAAGCAGTGTAACAATCACCGGAGCAAATGGTGAAGTGACACTTGATAAGCCTGCCAAGAAAATTGTTGTCCTTGAATGGACATATGCGGAAGATTTACTTGCTCTTGGCATGCAACCGGCAGGAATGGCGGATATTCAGGAATATCATAATTGGGTGAATATCGATGCTGAATTGAGTGATGATGTCGCTGATGTCGGCGGGCGTCAAGAACCGAATTTAGAAGAGATTGCTGCACTTGAACCTGATTTGATCATCGGTGTAAGCTTCCGTCACGATGCGATGATAAAAGATTTGGAGAAAATTGCTCCGACGGTCATCTTCAATCCATATCCTGAGGATGAATCGATTGATTTGTATCAAGAGATGACGACTACTTTCAATGAAATTGCAAAAGCTATAGATAAGACAGATGAAGCGGAAAAAGTGTTGGCGCATTTGGATGAGAAGTATGAGGAAGCAAAAGCGGAAATCGATAAAGCTGATCTGAAAACAAAAGATTTCATCTTGACGCTTGCTTATTCTGGTCCTCAAGCACCAGAAATCCGTGTATTTACACCGAATTCAATGGCATCCCAAATTCTTGAGAAAATTGGTTTGAAAAACGTTCATGTACCGGACCAGTTCGAAGTTTTCGGTTCGAGTACGTTCAACGTTGAAGGGTTGACGAAATACGAAGATGCCAACTATCTATTCACTGTTCAGGATGAAGACAATGTGTATGAGAAGCAATTGAAAGACAATGCAGTGTGGAAAAATTTGAACTTCGTTACAGAAAATCGACTATTTGACCTGGGTGGCGACACTTGGTTATATGGAGGCCCGCTTTCAGCCGAAACAATGCTCAATCGAATAGTCGATACGATGGTCAATAAATAATGGCTAGAAGTACGACAGGGAAAAGATCGTTGTCCGTTGGGATTAGCGGTCTTTTCCTGTTAGTCATTTTATCTTTCATCCATTTAACGCAGGGTCAGGCGGATTATACAGTTTCACAATTAGTGAAAGAAGTATGGGTGGAGGGTCGTATTCAGGATATCGTGCTCTCTCTACGTCTTCCACGGTTAGTAATCGGAATTTTAGCGGGAGGCGCACTCGCTGTTGCGGGAGCTGCATTACAGACGTTGACAAATAACCCGCTGGCGTCAGCGAGCACACTTGGCATCAATGCCGGGGCCTATTTCTTTGTAGTTGCTTCGATGATCTTTTTTCCATCAATCCTCGGTGACTTTCCTTTTCTGGTCGCATTAGCAGGGGCAGTGCTGTCGTCCGTTCTAGTCGTGACACTTGCGGGCAAACAGATGGAACCCGTCCGTGTCGCGTTAACAGGAATGATCATCTCGTTATTGTTCGCTTCCATGACGGGTTCGTTGCAACTGTTATTTGAAAATCAGACGAACGGCCTCTTCTTATGGGGATCTGGCACACTTGTACAATTGAACTGGAATGGGGTGTCGTTTGCAGGTCCAATGATCATTATTCTTTTCATTTTCACGTTAGGACTCGCAAAACCAATGGACATTCTTTCGTTAGGTGAGGACGTTGCATCCTCGTTGGGACAAAATGTGCGGGTCATCAAGCTGTTGGCATGGGCTGCAGCCATTCTTCTTGCAGCAACAACTGTAAGTGTCGTCGGTCCGATCGGATTCATCGGATTGATGGCACCTCATATTGTGCGCATGCTCGGTATCCGTGGACATCTGCAAATTTTCCTTCAATCATTCCTCTGGGGAAGTGTCATGCTAATCGGAGCGGATGTACTAGGCCGGCTGATCCAACCTGGACAGGAAGTGCCAGTCGGAGCGATGACTGCTTTGGTCGGTGGACCTTGGCTATTGTATTTGGCTTGGAGGACTGCGAAAACACATAGCAGAGGTGACCGTCAAATGGGCGGTACGCTGAAGCCGGTGAAATTGCCGATCGTTGTCGCAATCGTAACGGTATTGATTGTTGGTGTCTTGACGCTGGCTTTATCGTATAACGGTTCTGTATGGTCAATGGACTGGATGAAACCGGTTATTTGGAACTTCCGTGTGCCGCGGGTGCTGACAGCTTTCATTGTTGGAGTCATGCTTGCACTTGCGGGGGTTTTATTGCAAGGCGTCTTACGGAATCCGTTGGCAGACGCCAGTGTGCTAGGCGTGACATCGATGGGTGGCGCCGGTGCAATGCTGTTATTAGTCATGATCCCTTCTATTCCTGTTGAGTATATGCCGCTTGGCGCTGTCGCAGGAGCGGCGATTGCACTAGGCATCATTTTAGTGACATCTTGGAAAAATAACTTCCAACCGATGCTTGTCGCCTTGATGGGTATCGCCATATCGGCATTCGGCTCGGCTGCCACCCAAGTGTTTGTCGTCAAGGCGAAATTGGCGGTTGCCGCTGCACTCGTCTGGTTGTCTGGAAGTACGTATGGCAAGGGCTGGGAAGACGTACAGCTCGCTTTAGTAATGGTCGCTATTCTTATTGGTCCTGCCATCTATTTGACGCGCAGCTTGGATACATTGACGTTCGGTGACGACGTAGCTGCAGGACTCGGTCTGTCTGTCAAATCAACGCGTGTATGGGCATTGGTCGTCGGGGTAGCGATCAGTACGGCAGGGGTTGCGATAGTCGGAACAATTGGGTTCGTCGGACTTGTAGCGCCGCATATCGCTCGTAGACTCGTAGGATTCCGGCATTTACCGCTGCTTACCGTTTCGGGATTGTTGGGCGGTTTGTTGCTCGTCACGGCAGATTTTGTTGGTCGCATACTGATAGCACCAAAAGATATCCCTAGTGGACTTGTTGTAGCGTTGATTGGAACGCCGTATCTATTATATTTATTAAGGAAAATGAAATGAAACAGCCACACGTCCGTTTTATAAACGGGGCGTGTGGCTGTTTTTCTACTAGACAATATACATTAAAGTTTGGCTCAAAAAAGCATGAAAATAGTTTTTGTTGACGTGTAAAAGGCGGATTAGCTCACTATGTTGTATGAGAAGAGTGTAGTTTTTCCCATAAACATCTATACTGTTGATAAGGCGGTGATACGTGTGCTAGCAAATAAGATAAAAGAACAACTCATTGAAAAGGTTAAGCAAGAAGTCAATCCAGCTTTCATTATCCTTTTTGGCTCTGTTGCAAAAGACAAAGTACGCGAAGAGAGTGATATCGATCTTGCTTATTTCAGTAGCAAGCAGCTATCATCTTATGATCGTTTTCTGCTATCCAATGAGCTTGCTTTAATAGGTGAGCGAGAAGTGGATTTAATTGATATTAAAGAAATTGATACGGTTTTCACAATGCAAATTTTTGCACATGGAATTCCTATCTATATTGAGGATGAAAATGAATTCATTCGTCAAAGAATGAGAGCATTTAGCATGTATGCAACTTTAAACGAGCAACGAGCAGCCATCATTAATGACATTAAGGCGAGGGGAAGTGTATTTGGGGATGAATGATGTCATCTTAAACAAAACGACAACGATTGAGCGCTGTCTGAAACGTATTCATGAGGTGTATGAAGGGAATCCTGAAAATTTAACAGACTTTACGAAACAAGATAGTATCGTGTTAAATATACAGCGTGCTTGTGAAGCAAGTATTGACTTGGCTATGCATATAGTGGGCAGGCGTAAATTAGGCGTTCCAAAAACGAGTCGTGAAGCATTTAAGCTTTTACAGGAAGCAGATTTAATTGAAGTGGATCTTGCCAAAACATTAATGAATATGGTTGGCTTCCGCAACATCGCTGTTCATGATTATCAAGCTCTTGAACTTGATATTTTAGAATCCATTCTAAATAAACATGTTGACGATTTCAAACAGTTCACAAAGGTGCTTTTACAGTTGGGAGATCAATGAAAAACGCCTTCACAATAGCGGGGAAATGAAATAAAACAGCCACACGTCCGTCTTGTAAACGGGGCGTGTGGCTGTTTTGTGTTGATGGTATACTATAGAATACCTAGTAAACATCGAAAGAGGCGCAGTTATGTCTACAACGGATTGGAATATGAAAACGTTTATGAAAGGCGCGTCGATCCTGACGATATCGGCCATTATAGTGAAGCTCCTTGCGGCCGTATACCGGATTCCGTTCCAAAATCTTGTGGGCGATAAAGGCTTCTATATTTATCAGCAAGTGTATCCGTTCATTGGCATCTTCATCGTCTGGACATCATATGGCTTTGCGGTGGCGGTGTCGAAGCTGCTTGCGGGAAGTGCGAGTGAGGGCGAATCAAAAGCGGTGAAGAGGATTGCTTTTATATATTTGACGGGATTGTCAGTGTCATTTTTCATCCTGTTAATGGTGTTCGCACCGAATTTTGCGAATGCAATGGGCGACCTGGAACTCGTTTCCCTGCTTCGAGCGGGGGCATATATCGTACTTGTCATGCCGATGCTTGCGGTACTGAAGGGTTCATTCCAATCAGAAGGACGGATGACGCCGGTTGCTGTTTCGAATGTCGGCGAGCAGGCCATTCGGGTAGCGATTATTTTAATCGGGACGTGGATTGCCATCCGTGCCGGTGCCTCGCTTTATACGGCTGGTGAAATGGCAATGTGGGGGGCGGTGATCGGTCAGGCAGCAGGCGTCGTCATCCTTGCCCTCTATTATCGGAATGCATTCAAGGGACCTTCAGTGAAGATTGCTACATGGCGTATTGTGAAGGAATTGACGGTGGTGAGCCTTAGTGTCAGTGCGAGCTCCCTCATTTTGTTGCTGTTCCAGATGGCAGATTCGTTTACCGTCTATAATATCCTTCTAGCTGAAGGATTTATGTCGAACACGGCGATGGAAATGAAAGGTGTCTATGACCGCGGACAACCGCTTGTGCAAATGGGGATTTTAATTGCTTCAACGTTAGCACTAGCGATTGTACCGCTCATTGCGCATCATGCAGCAAAAAGAGAATGGCGAGGTGCAGAACCGTTCATCTCACTCACATTCCGGACGGCGTTTTTATTCGGATGGGCAGCGGCTGTGGGGCTTGCGCTCGTCTTGCCGTATGTGAATGAAATGCTTTTTGAAACGCGGGACGGGTCTGTTACGCTCATCATTTTTTCATTTCAGATTTTTTGGCTGTCGCTTATTTTGCCATTGACAGCGATGTTGCAAGGTGCTGGGAAAGTGAAGATTCCTACGATGTTGCTTATGGTTGGGCTTGCAGTGAAAATTGTGGCGAATCAATTGTTGGTACCGATTTTAGATGTGACAGGAGCTGCCGTTGCAGGGAATATCGGATTTGCAGTGATTGCTTGTGGACTTCTCGTCTACTTCAAAAAAGTGTTACCGGTGAAGTTAGCTCCCGCTCGTTTTTATGGGTGGCTGTTTGTAGCGACAGCGGGAATGGTTGCGGTGATAATTCCGTGGTTGCTATTGGCTGATCAGGTTTTATTCGATCAATTATCGTCACGGATTGGTGCAACAGTGAGCGCGTTGACAGCAGTCGGTTTAGGGGCAGGTGTTTTCCTGTTGATCGTCATGAAATCGCGTATAATGGCTGAAAAGGAATGGTATTTGCTGCCGTTCGGAAAGAGATTAGCACGTGTTCAATTAATGCTTACTAAAAATAGAAGGTGACTATATGAATCTATTGACGATTATCGGGCTCGGCGCAGGTGACCTTGACCAGCTATCTATAGGAACGTATCGCAAACTGAAGACGGCAGAGATGATTGTTGCAAGGACAGATCAGCATCCTGTTATTGAAGAATTGCGGGCGGAAGGCTTGCAAATCGATAGCTTTGACGCGATTTATGAAAAAAATGATGGTTTTGAGCAAGTGTATGAGGAAATTGCGGAGCGGTTAGTGGCGCTAGCGAAGGAGCAGCCTGTTACATATGCGGTGCCGGGGCATCCACTTGTTGCAGAACGGACCGTGCAGTTATTAATTGAAAAAGAACGCGCTGGACTTGTGCAACTCGACATTGCGGGCGGCAATAGTTTTCTTGACCCGATATTCGGTGCTTTGCGCATTGATCCAATAGAAGGTTTTCAATTGCTAGATGGCACGGATATGGGCCGTGATGATGTGCAGATGACACAGCATGTGCTCATTGGACAAGTGTATGACGCATTCGTCGCTTCGGAAGTGAAGCTTTCACTCATGGAGAAGTATGCGTTTGATCATCCGGTGACGATTGTGACGGCGGCCGGTTCTTCATTGGAAAAGCTGCGGACTGTACCACTGTTCGAGTTGGACCGGGAGACGGAAATCGATAACTTGACGACCATTTATGTGCCTCCGGTTCTTGAACAGGAAGAACGGTTGAAAGAGTGGTCGACGTTCCGTGAAATTATTGCGGCATTGCGTGCGCCGGATGGTTGTCCATGGGACCGTGAGCAGACGCATGAATCTTTGAAAAGGTATTTAATCGAGGAAGCGCACGAATTGCTTGAAGCGATTGATCAGCAAGATGATGAAGGGGTCATTGAAGAATTGGGTGACGTCCTGCTGCAAGTGTTCTTGCATGCGCAAATTGGTGAGGATAACGGGTATTTTGCAATGGAAGACGTCTTGCAGTCGATCGGTGAGAAGATGATCCGACGCCATCCGCATGTGTTCGGTGATCGTGACGTGGCGAATTCGGACGAAGTGCTGCAAAATTGGCAGGAAATCAAGCAGACCGAGAAGCCGCAAGTCGATTCGCTTTTAGATGGACAAGAACGACATAGTTCGTCGTTGCTTACTTCCTTTAATTTTCAAAAAGCAGCTGCGAAAGTCGGGTTTGACTGGCCGGATATTGAAGGGGCTTTTGATAAGTTTGAGGAAGAGTGGCAGGAATTTAAGGTTGAAGTGGAGAATGGTACGAAAGAGAGCCAGACGGATGAGTTGGGCGACGTGTTCTTTACGCTCGTCAATTTGGCGAGGTTCTTGAAATTGTCTCCTGAAGAGGCGATGGCGCATGCAAATGCAAAATTTAAACGCCGGTTTTCGTTTGTCGAACAAAGTGTGAAAGATGGAAAAGGTGTATTTTCCGCTTATCCGCTCGATGAATTAGAAGCGTTTTGGCAACAAGCAAAGGGGAGGGAAAAGAAATGAGATTAGATAAATTTCTGAAAGTGTCACGGTTAATCAAACGCCGTACATTGGCGAAACAAGTAGCCGATCAGGGGCGGATTACGATTAATGATAAAGTGTCGAAAGCATCTTCCGTTGTGAAACCTGGTGACGAACTCGCGATTCGGTTCGGACAAAAGATTGTCACAGTCAAAATCGAAGCGCTAAAAGAGTCAACGAAGAAGGAAGACGCTGCGATGATGTATACAATTTTGAAGGAAGAGAAGCTTGAAAAGGTGGAACCAGAGTTTATTGACGATGAGGATTGAGGGTTGGTCCTTACTGAATCGTGTTAAGCATCGTTCATTCATTAATAAAGACATGTCTGGGATTTTTCCTGACATGTTTTTTTATGTTGATGCATAAGATGGCAGTGAACGTACAAGCAAAGGAGGAATAGTATGCAAATCCAGACGGATAATCCAACATACGCAATTCCATCGGGGGATCATGTTGTCACGATGAGAAATCGTAAAAGAATGGATCTTACATCTGTAAAAACGATTGACCGGTTCGATCAAGAGGAGTTCATCATCCGAACGTCACAAGGAGTGCTCGTAATCCGAGGGGAGGAGCTGCGCATCGTCCATTTGGATGTCGACAAAGGGCTTCTGACGTTGGAAGGGACAATTAGCACGATGCAATACGACGAAGAAGAGTCAGGTTCACGTAATTTCCTCCATAAATTATTTGGATGAGTCTCTCTGTCCAGTTTCTTAGTTTACTCGCAATGATTGGGACAGGCATTGTAGCGGGGGCATTCATGGATCTAATCGGGACAGGAATCGATAAGTCCAGTAAAAGGTCAATTCTCCGAAAGTATTCTGCTGTCATTGAAGTGATTGGATGGGTTTTGATTGGATGTGCATCCTTTTATGTCCTGTTTATTGTAAGGGATGGTGCATGGAGGATGTACGATCCGTTTGCGCAAGTGAGCGGAATTTTGTTATATGCATCGATTTTCCATCGACCGTTTAGGTTTTTTGGAAGGCTTATCAACTTTTTAATTATCCGGCCGATTTTGTTTGTTATCCTGCTCGTAGTGCGGATTATTCGTGTTATTATCAGGTTGATTGTCAAGCTGTTACGGGTGATTAGCGTTCCGTTTGTTTATTTGTACAACAAGGTCTATAGCTCCCTCTTTCAAACTACCGAGAAATGATGTATAATTACTAGACTTATCTAATTTTGAGGTGTAATGAGAGGGAGTGCAGACATGGAGCAAAGGAAAAGGAAACCATCCACGACCGTTGCATCGATTGAAACTGAATATGTCCGCTCGTTGCAAAAGAAAGAAGTGTGGCGGAACAAGCAAAGGAAGCGACTCAAACGAAAACTGTTTCTGTATGCGATTGTCGCGTTGCTTGTATTCGGCGGTCTGACGAATGTGTACGTACAACAAAAGCAGGCATTGCAGGCGAAAGAACAGGAAAAGATTGAAGTGCTTGCTGAACTAGAAGAGGTTAACAACCAACAGCTCCTCTTGAAAAAGCAGCTTGTGAAGCTTGACGATGAAGAGTATATTGCAAAGCTTGCGCGCAAGGAATATTTCTTATCAGATAAAAATGAAATCATCTTTTCTGTTCCCAATAAAGACAAGAAAAAACAAGAAAAAGTTGACGGAAAAGAGTAGTCTTATTGACACTCTTTTTTTGTTGGCTATAATGAAAGTAAGGATTCTGCTTTTGCAGGACTCTCGATATGGTAAAAAGGCTTCTGAAAAGAGGTCGTTTAATTCTTAAGGAGGAGCATTTTTTTTATGTCAATTGAAGTAGGCAGCAAGTTAGAGGGTAAAGTTACAGGGATCACAAATTTTGGAGCGTTCGTGGAATTACCGACAGGTGCAACGGGTCTGGTCCATATAAGTGAAGTCGCAGACAACTATGTCAAAGATATTAACGAACATCTTAAAGTCGGTGACATGGTTGAAGTGAAAGTGATGAATGTCGGCACTGACGGCAAAATCGGTTTATCGATCAGAAAAGCGAAACCGGAAGCTGAACAACGTCCTCAACGCCCTCAACGTCCACGTGGTGGCGGTGGCCGTCCAAGCGCCATTGAGCGTCCAGAGAATTTTGAACAAAAGATGGCGAAGTTCATGAAAGACAGTGAAGAACGTCTGACAACATTAAAAAGAGCAACAGAATCTAAACGCGGTGGCCGTGGCGCAAGAAGAGGGTAACTTGCTGGCTGTTTCAATTAGTGAAAATGTAAATCTACTTTCACGAAAAGCGATTCGACATCTTACGAGATGTCGAATCGCTTTTCTTTTTGTTTGAAATGGGTGGAGAGGGATGTCGAGCGCTCGACCTTCGTCTGGAATCGCTCAACTTCGTCTGAAAACCGCTCAACCTCGTTCGAAACCGCTCGACTTCGTCTGAAAACCGCTCAACCTTCGTCCGGAACCGCTCGACTTCGTTCGAAAACCGCTCAACCTTCGTCCGGAACTGGTCTTCTGTCAAGAAAGTGGACAAATTATTTTGAGCGCTTTTATTATGAAATGCCTACCGCGCTTCGCTTGCTGTACTATCATGGAAGAACAGTTATAAAGCCAACTGTTCTTCCATGATAGTTGCGGATGGTTTCTGAGCGTTTTTCTTAATGGATTCCTGATACATTAATTCAAACTGATTAGGTGACGTGTAATTTAATGTAGAATGACTGCGTTTTTCGTTGTAGAACGAAACAATATAGTCTAGGACGGTTCTTTCAGCCTCATCTCTAGTCTTGAATTTACGACGATAAATCAGTTCTTTCTTGATAGTCGCATGGAAAGATTCGATACATGCGTTGTCGAAACAGTCACCTCTGCGGCTCATACTAATTTCACATTTCTTCTCTTTCAGAATTTCGATGTAGTCATTGGATGTGTATTGACACCCTTGATCCGAATGGTGGACCAGTCCCTCTTCTGGTTGGCGGAAGAGAAAAGCTCGCACTAGGGCTAACCTTGGCAATTCTTTTGATAAGCTCTTGTCAAGATTAAATCCAATGATTTTACGGGAAAAGAGATCCATTACTGTGGCCAAATATAACCAGCCTTCACTTGTCCAAATATACGTGATATCGACTACCCACACCTTATTAGGTTCGTCTGTATTAAAATTACGATTTAACAGATTTGGATAGATTAAGTGCTCAGAATTAGATTTGGTCGTAACTGTGTAGCGCGAAGGCATTGTAGCGCATAGACCAAGCTCACGCATGTAATTACCTACGGTCTTTTCAGATAAGACCATGCCAATCTTGTCAAGTTCCTTATGAATACGAGGACTGCCATAAACTTCTCTGTACTCAAAGAAAATCTGTTGGATGTACTTCAACGCTCCTTCTTTCTTCTTCTGCATGTCGCTTTGGTTTTTTTCTCGCCACTTATAATAGCCGCTGGTTGATACTAGAAGGACTTCGCACATCTTATTCACGCGGTATTGATTCCGATGATCTTCAACGAATTGAAAGATCACTGCGGGTTTTTCGAAAAGATGTGCATGGCCTTTTTTAGGATTTCATTCTCTTCCTTCAATTCCTGTATTTCTTTCTCAAGCTTACGTTGTTGTTTAAGCTGTTCGGTCGGCGTCATATACTCCTTGCCGCTCCGCTCTGCTTGTGCTGCTTTTCGGTAGTCACTGACCCATCTCCGTAAGGAGCTAGGAGGTACATCCATCTCCCTGCATAAGTCAGTTTGTTTCTTACCTTCCTCTACTACTAATTTAACAAGATGTTCCTTTAATTTATCATCGATTCGTTTACTCATAAGGACACACTCCGATCAGTTAGTTGGTTAACTCTATCCAAACACGCTCATTGGGTTGTGTCCACTTTCTATACTAGCTTCAGAACCGCTCGACTTCGTTCGAAAACCGCTCAACCTTCGTCCGGAACCGCTCAACTTCGTCTGAAAACCGCTCAACCTATACGCCTATCCGGCTTGCATACTCTCATAAAAGCAAAACCTTAATTGGTCAAAAGCATTCAGCGCGACATAATACATCTTGAAACTTGCTATTTACCCACGTAATCCAAACATCATAAAAAACGGTCTAGAGCGAGCAAGCTCCAAACCGTTTCCGCGTTTCTATTGTCCAGCTTCGGTGCTAAGCAACTCGCCTACGCATTTCTATTGTCTAGCTTCAACGGCCAGTGCCTCGGGTCATAAGCAAACCCGGCTTTGTGGCAAAGAGCGCCTTTAACCTCAGGCTTCCAGCACCTGTCGAGGCTAAACGACGCTCTACGCATTTCTATTGTCTAGCTACAACGGCCAGTCCTTCGGGTCATAAGCAAACCCGGCTTGGTGGCAAAAAGCGCCACTAAGCCGGGTTGTCTTATGCCTGTCAGGCCTAAACGGCCGTCTACGCTTTTCTAGTATGGCGGCAGAGGGGATCGAACCCCCGACCTTACGGGTATGAACCGTACGCTCTAGCCAGCTGAGCTACGCCGCCGTTTTGTATTCAGGAAAACAAGTTAATTGTTTCTGAACAACAATAATCATATTACATGGCTCGACGTGGTCTGTCAACAACATCTTGTAAAATAGAAAAACAGTCCGGAAAGAGTCGAAAGATTCTTCGGATGACTTGTCAGAAAGAGACAAATTCTTTGGCTTGACCTATGTATAGTTATGGACAACTACACATAGGGGGAATGTGAGATGAAGTTGATAGGTGATCTTGAAAGACCTGTAGGGCAGCAAATTCGTCAAGTGGTGGACTCTATAGGGAAACGGAAAAAGCATGTGTTGATGGCTACTTTTTTCCTGTTGGGTACATTTTTCTTGTCGCAAGCTGTTCTGTTTGATGCAGCCGTGCCTTTTTTCTTGCCGGTGTGGGCTTTGGCGCAGCTCCGTTTTCGAAAATATCTTGTGTTTGTATTTATCGGAGGGATGGCTGGAGGAGCTGTTCTTGGAATTGGACAAGCCGTCATCTATCTGTTGCAACTGTTGCTGTTTAATGTAGTGAGCAAGCATCCGTTGACGCGTAAATCGATTCCGCTGACAGTGGCGGGAACGATTATCGTGGTACAGGTACTTTGGCAGTTTGTTATGTATAGCGGACAGACACCTGTAAATATCCAATTGACAATCGGCTTTGAAGCAGTACTCGCCTTATTTATGACATTTTTCATCTTCGTCGCATTCCCGCATCGTGATCGGCTCTTTTTTGGACAATGGACACCTGAGCGGCTTGGTGCAATTTGCATAATCGGGATTATGGCCACGACAGGTATGGGCAGTCTAATGGTTGGACCGATATCGATTTCGGGCTTGCTTCTTCATTTGACAATACTTCTGGCCGCATTAGCCGGTGGGCTCCCTTTTTCCACAACAATTGCGATGATGATTGCAGCAATTTCAGGAGTGGCCGAGCTTTCGTTCACAGGTATGATGGCCGTCTATGGAATGACCGGTTTCTTCGCGGGTGCATTACGGCGGTTAGGAAAGCTCGGAATTGTTACAGGTGCCTATGCGGTTTCCGTCTTCTTCCTTTTATATGATTTGACCTTGCCGCTTGATACGTCGCATTTTCTAACAATTGGACTTGCCTCTTTAATATTCTTCTTCATTCCATCAAAGAAAGTGAAGCCCATCGAAAAGATGATCCAATCCGACCAGCCGGATATCTCCGTGAAACGGCAAAAATGGCTGACGGATCGGCTGGATGAGCAGTTATCCGACTTCCAGCAGTTTGCTGAGTTCATGTCGACACTTGTGAACGATCGTTTCGATTCCGACGATACATTGGCTGCTCAGCAAATTCCATCGATCTGCCAGTCGTGCTTTCGTTATTCGAAATGCTGGGAGGGGAATGAACCCGGAATGTCCAGGCTTCTCTATGAGTGGGAGTCAACGTATTCCGCTACAAAGAAAGCCGCCCGTCACAGAGTTGAAGAAAAGATTAAATATAAATGTATCCGCTTTTCAGGATTAATTGCAGAACTTGAAGAGCAAGCTACGAATCATTTGCTCATGGGGCAGCTACAGCACGGTAGAAAAATGCTCGCTTTGCAATTAAGAGATATGAGTAATCATTTGGAAAAAATCATGAACGACATTAAGGGAGAAATGACCGTCAATCATCTTGCTGAGGAGGAACTGGGGAAACGTTTGCAGTCACAAGGAATTGAGTTTTACCAAATTGATATCCTATCCGAAGAGAAGGGTGCTTCCCGCATTGTTTGCTCGATACCAGAAAAACGTTCGGACTTTGAGACGGATATGACAGTGGCTGAAAGGATGATCCTACCTCTAATCGAAGAAATCTATCAGGAGCCTTTCAAAGTAGAAAAGTCGAGCATGCAACAAGAGCCATTCCCGCATCTGCAATTGACATTCTGTTCTTCTGTCCGTTTTTCACTTGAATACGGCATTGTAGCAACGGCGGGGGGCGGGACGTTCCATGCAGGGGACGCTTATGAAATATTTCCGATACATGATGGTCTGACGGCGGTTTTATTGTCTGACGGTATGGGGCATGATATGAACGCGTACCGGGAAAGCCGGAAAGTGATTCGTCTTATGCGTGAATGTCTCGATCGTAAGATGGATCCGGAAACGGCCATGCATACGTTACATTACATGATGTCATTAAACGGGCTGGATGATATGTATGCAACATTGGATTTGGCACTTATCGATTTGCAGGACGGTCGTCTGTGGTCGTGGAAAGCAGGTTCGATGAGTACGTATATCAAGCGAGGAGAGGACTTCCTGCGGCTTGAAAGTAAGTCTGTCCCTGTTGGATTCTTGCCGTCATTTTCCGTAGAGGCAAGAAATGAAGAGTTGAAATCAGGAGATATTGTTGTCATGTTGACGGATGGCATTTTCAGTGGAAAGTATACGATTGAAAAACAAGAAGACGCGCTGTACGGCATTTTGGAAAAGTACCAGCATCTAGGGTGTGAAGCGTTAGCCGATAGGATTATGGCTGAGATGGAACGGCGGTTCGGCGTGGTGGCCGACGACAGGACAGTGTTAGTCATGAAGATGGATCATGTCTTGCCGAAGTGGATGACGATCAAGCCTGTGAACCGAATTATTTCCCGGGAAAAAGTTATGGGGTAGAATAAGAAGGGAGAAGGACTGAGAATTTGGAGGTCATGATGTGAACGAGTTGGAAAGAAAGATTATGAATTTCATCGACACAAATAAATTACTGAATTCAGGTCAACGTGTCCTCGTCGCTTGTTCGGGCGGCGTCGATTCTGTTGCCCTTTTACTTTTAGTTGCATCCTTACGTACAAGACTCCAAATCGATGTGGCTGCGGCACACGTCGATCATATGCTTCGGGGGGAAGAATCTGCGGAAGACGGCACTTTCGTTAAAAATCTATGTGAAGAGCTGGACATTCCATTTTTCAGCGGGCAGGTACCTGTCCCGAAGCTACTTGCTGAACAAGGTGGCAATGTGCAAGACATCTGTAGGACGGGCAGGTATGCTTACTTTAGTTCAGTTATGCGGAATGAAGATTATCAGATTCTTGCAACTGCCCACCATGCTGAAGACCAACTGGAGACAGTGCTCATGCAGTTATCTAGAGGTAGTCAACCGGTCGGGATTCAAGTAAACCGTGAGATGGAAGGCGGCACAGTCATCAGGCCACTTTTGGCTGTCATGAAAAATGAGTTGAAATCGTATATAAGAGAAAAGGATTCAGAATTCAGAGAGGATCCGAGTAATGAGAGTGATGGCTATTTACGAAATCGACTCCGCCACCAGGTTGCGCCGATTCTGTTGGCTGAAAACGCGGCTGCAGCTGTCAATATCGTAAAAGCAACAATTGCACTGCAAACAGATGAAAGTCTTTTAAATAGCCTCGCAAATGAACGTTTTCAGGAGATTGTCTCCTATACAAATGAAGGCTTTCCGAGCTTTTCCATCAATATGTTCTCACGCATGCACACTGCTTTACAAACGCGCTTCATTACACTAGTATTGAAGTATATTTACTCTAAGGAAAGTGAACCACTTGAATACAGCACAGCACTTTTGAGTGATCTTCACCAGCAGTTGTTAAGTGATCGTGGCAATATCATGATTGACCTGCCGGGAGGCTTTCGTTTGCACCGGGAATATGATCGGGCCGCGTTTGTCAAAACGGCAGGCAACGAAGTAAATCCCAAGACCATGCTTCCAATAGGTGAATGGACAAAGTGGGGGCAGTCGCTGTTGTATTGGAATACTGTGGACAAAGATGTCGAAGATGCCTCAGAAAGCTGGTATTTTAATTTGCCGGACTCCGATTTACCTCTTTTTGTAAGAAGTAGGCATGATGGTGATCGCATCTTACTTCCAGGAATGACCCAACCAAAACGATTGTCGAGATTATTCATTGATGAAAAGATCGGTGCTGAAAAAAGGCGTGAATTGCCTGTGCTCATTACCGCAAATGATGTGATTTGTGCGGTCCCGGGCGTACGGTATGGCGTTCTATTCAAAAAGCGGCACACAGAACTGGATCAGTACATATTCAGAACGAAAGAGCTTTAAAAAACCTATAAGAAAAGAGGGTTTTCGATGTTACAAAAAGATATCGAAGAGATACTCATTACAGAAGAGAAGATTCAAGAAAAAGTTGCAGAACTTGGTGCTACCCTTACAGCGGACTACCAAGATAAGTTTCCGCTCGCGATTGGAGTCCTAAAAGGGGCTTTGCCATTTATGAGTGATTTGATTAAGCGCGTAGATGCATACATCGAACTCGATTTCATGGATGTTTCAAGTTATGGCAATGCAACAGTGTCTTCAGGCGAAGTGAAAATCGTCAAAGACTTGAATACGAGTGTCGAAGGCCGCGATGTTCTCATTATCGAAGATATCATTGATAGCGGGAAGACATTGAACTATCTCGTGGAACTATTTAAATACCGTAAAGCGAAGTCTATTAAGATTGTTACATTACTCGATAAGCCGACTGGCCGTAAAGTGGATCTGAAAGCGGACTATGTAGGTTTCATCGTACCTGACGCGTTTGTTGTCGGTTATGGTCTGGATTACGCAGAAAAATATAGAAACTTACCTTACATTGGTGTATTGAAAAAGGAAATCTACTCTTTCTGAAGCTTTTCAACAAACCTGTATTAGGGGTGATGAAAAGCTTTTTCCGTATGGCTGTCGAACGCTTGCAGCCCTTTACAGTTCATCGCTAGCTAATGCAGTACTGTAAGAACTTAGTAAGAAAGCCATTTTCTTTGTAGAGTGAAACCTTTATATGTTAAGATTTACAATAGTTTTCTGTTGAATGAAATGAGGAGGCTTGGGATGAATCGTATACTTCGATACTTTCTATTATACGGATTGATCTTCCTAGCAATAATGGGGATATTCAGTTCACTAAATAATCCGAATCCGAAGACGGAAGAAATTCGGACGGATCAGTTTTATACGGCTTTAGAAAAAGGCGACATTGAATCAATGTCATTTCAACCGGTATCAGGAGTCCTGACCGTTGAAGGAGTTATGAAAGGCGCTGAAGAAGGAGAGAAATTCACGACGAATGTCTTGATGAACGATCCTTCCATTATGGAGAAAATCCGTAATGTTGGTGAAGCAAATAACTCGGAGATTAAAATTCTCAAAGCACCTGAAACAAGTGCTTGGGTAGCCTTCTTTACAGGGCTTGTACCATTCATCATCATCATTATCCTCTTCTTCTTCTTATTGAATCAGGCACAAGGCGGCGGTGGTGGCCGTGTCATGAACTTTGGTAAAAGTAAGGCGAAGCTCCATACGGATGATCGTAAAAAAGTTCGTTTTACGGATGTTGCGGGAGCGGATGAGGAAAAAGCGGAACTTGAGGAAGTTGTTGATTTCCTGAAAGATTCTCGTAAATTTGTTGAACTAGGCGCGCGTATTCCAAAAGGTATCCTTCTTGTAGGACCTCCAGGTACAGGTAAAACATTGCTTGCACGTGCTGTTGCCGGTGAAGCTGGTGTTCCATTCTTCTCGATTTCCGGTTCGGATTTCGTTGAAATGTTCGTTGGTGTCGGGGCATCCCGTGTCCGTGACCTATTCGAAAATGCGAAAAAGAATGCACCATGTATTATCTTTATCGATGAAATTGACGCAGTCGGACGTCAACGGGGCGCAGGTCTTGGTGGCGGACATGATGAGCGTGAACAGACATTGAACCAACTATTGGTTGAGATGGATGGATTCGATGGCAACGAAGGTATCATCATCGTTGCAGCAACAAACCGTCCAGATATTCTTGACCCGGCACTTCTTCGTCCGGGACGATTCGATCGCCAGATTACTGTCGGCCGTCCAGACGTTAAAGGCCGTGAAGCTGTACTAAAAGTGCATTCGCGCAATAAGCCTCTTGATGATTCAATCAACATGAAGGCAATTGCACAACGCACACCTGGTTTCTCTGGAGCAGATCTTGAAAACCTGTTGAACGAAGCGGCGCTTGTCGCTGCAAGACGGGGTAAAACGAAGATTGATATGTCTGATGTCGATGAAGCAACGGACCGTGTGATTGCGGGACCAGCGAAAACAACGCGGGTCATTTCGACGAAAGAACGTAATATCGTGGCATTCCACGAAGCGGGACACGTTGTTGTCGGTCTCATATTGGATGATGCTGAAGTCGTTCATAAAGTGACAATCGTTCCTCGTGGGCAGGCGGGCGGATATGCAGTGATGCTTCCTAAGGAAGACCGTTACTTCATGACGAAGCCTGAGCTTCTTGATAAAATCGCCGGCTTGCTCGGCGGACGTGTATCAGAAGAGATTGTTCTCGGAGAAGTTTCGACTGGAGCGCATAATGACTTCCAGCGTGCGACAGGAATTGCCCGTTCAATGGTAACGGAGTACGGTATGAGCGATAAGCTTGGTCCGATGCAATTTGGTCAGGCGCAGGGTGGAAACGTATTCCTTGGAAGAGATTTCAATTCCGAGCAAAACTATTCCGAGTCCATTGCTTATGAAATCGACCAAGAAATGCAACGTATCATAAAAGAGCAATACGAGCGCACAAGAACGATTTTGACTGAAAATCGCGATTTGCTTAACTTGATTGCGACGACACTTCTTGAAGTGGAAACGTTGGATGCTGAACAGATTAACCACTTGAAAGATCACGGTACATTGCCAGTACGTGCTTATGAGCAAAATGGCGATGATTCTGATGTGAAAGTGATTGAAGAAGCTACGGAATCGACGAAGGAAGAAGTAAATCCAGACGTCACCGGCGCACCTGCTGATCCATCTATTGGCGATTTGCCACAAGAGAACACTGGAGACAAAACATTACCTCCAATTGATGAGCAACGTAGAGATTGATGGCTATAAAGTAATTTAAGACAGTCGACTGCTTTTTAAGGCGGTCGGCTGTTTTTAATTCTTTTCACGGCAAGTCTCTGTTTGCTGAAGGGGTGGGCAGGTAGGGTGAAGCCGTCGTGTTGCATCTTCCTATGCCAATCACTTCCGAGAGAATGCACTGTGCTTTTGTAGAAGAGGATTCTCAAGTTTGATTTTGATTGTCTTAACGCCACCCTCCGCTTTTGTGTCATCTAGTCTCCGGGTGGCAGCCTCTCGGGTCGCTTCAGAAAAGAAGAAAAGGAAAAAGCACCTTTTATTCTTTTCCTCCAGCGCCTGTCGAGTCTTAACGCCACCCTCCGCTTTTGTATCATCTAGTCTCCGGGTGCCAGCCTCTCGGGTCGCTTCAGACTTGAAAGAAAAGGTAGAGTGCACCTTTTTTTCAAGTCCTCCAGCGCCTGTCGAGGCTAGACGGCACCCTCCGCTTTTGTATTATGGTATGATATCTTGGAAAATGACGAATGTTAGCGAGGAAAAGAATATGATCTTAGTGTTGGATACAGGAAATACGAATATTGTCCTTGGTGTTTATGAGCAGGGTGAGTTGAAGTATCATTGGCGCATGGAAACGTATCGGCAGAAGACGGAAGATGAATATGCTATGGCTGTCAAATCGCTATTTTCTCATGTCGGTCTGAAGTTTGAAGATATCAATGGCATTATCATTTCATCCGTCGTCCCGACTGTCATGTTCCCGCTTGAACAGATGTGTAGGAAGTATTTTAATCTACGTCCGCTTGTTGTTGGACCAGGCTTGAAGACGGGTTTGAATATCAAATATGAAAATCCCCGTGAAGTGGGTGCGGACCGGATTGTTAACGCTGTTGCGGCTATTCATGAATACGGCAATCCTCTCATTATCGTCGACTTCGGAACGGCTACGACGTTCTGTTATGTGAATGAAAAAGGCGAATATATGGGTGGCTCGATTGCCCCGGGTATTGGAATCTCTATGGAAGCTTTGTTTGACAGGGCATCCAAATTACCCCGCGTCGAATTGACACGCCCCGATCATATTATCGGCAAGAACACTGTTTCTGCAATGCAAGCGGGAATTGTCTATGGCTATGTAGGTCTGGTTGAAGGTATTGTTGGCCGGATGAAAGGGCACAGTAAAGTGAATCCGACAGTCATTGCGACGGGCGGACTTGCGGAGCTGATTGCTAGCGAATCAAAAGTTATTGATATTGTAGACAACTTCTTGACATTGAAGGGTCTGCATTTGATTTATGAAAGAAATAGTTAAAGGAGTAGAAATGAATGAGTGATTATTTACTAAAAGCTCTGGCTTTTGACGGAACAATCCGCGCGTATGCGGTAAATTCCACAGATACTGTAGGAGAAGCACAAGAAAAGCATATGGTATGGCCGACAGCTACAGCAGCACTTGGACGGACGATAACTGCAGGTCTTATGATGGGTGCTATGTTAAAGGGCGATGATAAGTTGACGGTGAAAGTCGACGGAAATGGTCCTGCTGGTCCCATCGTCGTGGACGTGAATGCGTTTGGTGAAGTGAGAGGATATATTACTAATCCGCAGACGCATTTCGAGCTAAGTGAAAAAGGAAAGTTGGACGTTCGCAGAGCAGTTGGTACGGAAGGCATGCTGACTGTGGTCAAAGACCTTGGACTACGTGATTTCTTTACTGGACAAGTTCCGCTAGTTTCAGGAGAAATTGCAGAAGACTTCACGCAGTACTTTGTCGTGTCTGAGCAAGTCCCATCTGCAGTGGCATTAGGTGTACTTGTCAATCCCGACAATTCGGTTAAGGCGGCAGGAGGGTTCATACTCCAAGTGATGCCGGGTGCAACGGATGAAACGATTACGATACTTGAACAGAAGATGGCTGCCATCGAACCTATCTCGAGTATGATCGACCGCGGTCTGACACCTGAACAGATTTTGGTAGAAGCGCTTGGGGAAGGAAACGTGGACGTGCTCGAGAAGATGGATGTTAAATTCCATTGCAACTGTTCCAAAGAGCGTTTCGGAAACGCTATTATCGGACTAGGTGAGAAGGAAATCCAAGATATGATTAGTGAAGATGGTCAGGCGCAGGTGGAGTGTCATTTCTGCAATGAGAAATACCTTTTCACTAAAGAAGAATTAGAAGGATTTATCGATGAAATACGGACGCAGTCATAACGTCGAGGAGACGGCTACCCAGAAGAGAAAGTTGAAGACTAAACCACTTCTCTATTTGATTGGCATCCTATTGTTGTTTAATATCATGTGGTTCATCGGTTGGTTAACCCCGGACAAGCCGAAGCAAACAGATGAAGTTGTCGCTTCTGTATCTGGCCAGCCGATTACACGGGAACAGTGGTTGACTGCAATGGAGAAAGAAGTTGGTCAGGAAGTGCTACTCGACCTAGTTAACAACAAAGTGATGGAAACGGCTGCAAAGAAATACGGTATCAAAGTAACGGACAAAGAAGTCGATCTCGAACTAGCTCTAATTACAGCCGTGGACGGAAAGACGCATTCGGGGCTTGATGTGGAGCAGACGAGACAGCGAATCCGCTCTACATTGATTCTGGAAAAGGTGTTGTCTCATGATGTCGTTATCGATGACGAGACTGTAAAAGCATTCTATGATGAAAATGAATCGCTTTACACCATTTTGACCGCCTATCGGACGTCGGTCATCATTGTCCCAACAAAGAAGGAAGCTGAACAGGCGCTAGACGAGTTGTCTAAGGGGTCGAGCTTTGATGCATTGGCAAAAGAGATTTCTACAGATTTAGCATCTGCAAGTCTAGGCGGAGATATCGGTTACATTAATGCAGACACGGAAACGGTGGATCCCAAAATTTACGCAATGGCATCCAAAACGAAAGAAGGAAAGGTCGGAGATGTCGTGAGTTTGACAGATGGCATGTATGCTGTCGTTCAAGTGAACGAAATCATTGAGGGTACGACATTTTCATATAAAGAAGTAAAAGAGCACATCAAACGTGAAATTGCGCTTGAACAGCTACCGCAAACTGTAAATCCAGAAGCGTTTTGGAAAGAATTCGATGCCAAATGGTTTTATGGAAAATAATCTAATGAACCGTTTTGTTCCTTGTGTATGACAGGGAATAAGACGGTTTTTGTGTGAAATTAGGAGGAACAGGGAATCCTATATTAATTGACAGTGGTCACAAAGAAGTTGTATGATTAATACAATAATGTATATCAAATAAGTCGGGATTAGGAGAGGGTATGAATGAGTAGAATCGGAATTACGGTTGCAGACCTTGTAGGTAAGACCCCTTTGGTAAAGATGAATCGTATGGCGGGGCCGGATAGTGCGGATATTTACTTGAAATTGGAGTATTTTAATCCGGGGTCGAGTGTTAAGGATCGCATCGCGCTTGCAATGATTGAAGCGGCGGAAAAATCGGGTGACTTAAAAGAAGGAAGCACAATTATCGAGCCGACCAGTGGGAATACAGGTATTGGTCTCGCGATGATTGCTGCAGCAAAAGGGTATAACTCCGTGCTTGTCATGCCGGATACAATGAGTATGGAGCGGCGCAATTTGCTTCGTGCCTATGGAGCGGACCTAGTGTTAACGCCAGGCGCGGAAGGTATGAAAGGTGCTATAGCAAAAGCGGAGGAATTATCAGAGAAAAATGGCTGGTTCATGCCACAGCAATTCAATAATGAAGCGAATCCTGAAATTCATCGATTAACGACGGGTCCTGAAATTGCAGATGCACTCGAACGCGTAGATGCTTTCGTTTCAGGAATAGGCACGGGTGGTACGATCACAGGCGTTGGCAGTGTATTAAAAGAACGATTCCAGGACGTCAAGATTATTGCTGTGGAACCGACTGACTCCGCAGTACTTTCTGGAGGTAAGCCGGGTCCACATAAGATTCAAGGTATCGGTGCGGGGTTCATTCCAAAAGTATTAGACACGGACATTTACGATGAGATTATTCAAGTCTCAAATGATGAAGCGTATGACACAGCGAGACGCGCGGCAAAAGAGGAAGGGATTCTCGGTGGTGTATCTTCCGGGGCAGCAATTTTCGCTGCGTTAAAAATTGCGAAAAAACTAGGTAAAGGTAAAACGGTCGTAGCTATTCTGCCGTCCAACGGTGAGCGTTATTTGAGTACACCACTTTATCAGTTCGAAGAAGAGTGAAGAGGCGCGCATTATGCGCCTCTTTTTTCTGTTTACAACGAGAGAATTGTTGCTAATTGTAGCGTAAATAGCCTAACGGATAGTAAGATAACTATATTACGAGATGTTGGGGGAAAAACAAATGGCTAAAATGTTTCCGGAGTACAGCAAAACGAATATGACAAAAGAACAATTCTTCTATGCGTATAAGGAGCTGGCCCAACACAATGCGGGACATGCGTTGCTTGAAAGCGGGCGGACGGGAACTATGTGCATAGCGGGAATCGACCCGTTAGTGACGATGAAAGCGTTAGATGGAAATACGTTGGAACTTGTGTGGCGGGACGGTACAAAGGAATTGAAAGAAGGCGAGCCGCTTGAATTGATTGCCGAGTTTGTTCAATCAATGAATGTGGACAGTCTGCCCGAATTGCCGGACTTTCAAGGAGGCGTTATCGGTTTCATCAGTTATGACTACGTCCGTACATACGAGCCGATTCCTAACGTAGCAACAGACGATCTGCAAACGCCTGATCTCTTTTTCTACTTGTTTGATAGATGGGCTGTTCTTGATCTGGAGAAGGAAGAAGCCTACTTTATGGTTCTACCTGAAAGAGGACTTGTTGTTTCGGAATTCAAGTCTGAGTGGATGACTGCTTCGGAAATCGGCTTAACGAACAGAAAGCACGCAGTGGAAAATTCAGCTAGGGGTTCTGTTCGGATAGGAAATGTCGACGTTTCTGTAACGGATGTACAATTTGAACAGATGGTGCGAGATGTCCAACGTTATATTTCGTTGGATGAGGTGAACCAGGTCAACTTGTCTGTCCGCCAGTCTAAAGAATTGGCTGCAGACCCTCTCGATATGTACGAAGCATTGCGCTCTTTCAACCCATCTCCTTACATGGCGTCGATTGGTTCAGAAGACTTTGCGGTTGTCTCAGGCTCTCCAGAATTACTATTGAAAAAACGCGGGTCAGAAATGAGCACGCGTCCGATAGGTGGGACAAGACCTAGAGGAGTGACTCCGGAGCAAGATATGGAACTTGAAAAGGAATTACTGTCGAACGAGAAAGAAAAGGGCGAGCATATTATGTTGCTGGAGCAGGAATTGATTGACTTCGGACAAGTTTGTTTGCCTGAAACGGTTGAGACGGACGAATTCATGGTGATCGAGCGGTATTCGCATGTGATGCATCTTGTTTCAAATGTCCGAGGAACGGTATCTCCTGAACTATCTAACGCGGCAGTCATCAAGGGTGTATTTCCGGGCGGTTCGATAACGGGCTCGCCGAAATTGCGTACAATGGAAATCATTGAAGAGCTGGAACCGACTCGCAGAGGCTTGTATACGGGGTCAATCGGATGGATCGGATTTAACGGCGATATGGAGTTGAATATCGTCATACGCACGGCGTACATCAAAGGCGGCATTGCTCATATCCAAGCGGGTGCTGGATTGGTTCCAGATTCAGATCCAACAGCAGAATACTTGGAATCGTTGAACAAGGCGAAAGCGCTATGGCAGGCGAAGGAAATGGCTGAAACGGTCAATGATCAAGCATGATAGGGTGGGATCATTCATGAATTACTGCTGGATGAATGGAAACGTTGAACGAGCGGAGGATCTTCGGATTTCTCCGTTTGATCACGGATTTTTATATGGCGCTGGATTTTTCGAAACATTTCGGACGTATGAGGGACATGTGTTTTTATTCAAAGAGCATATGAAGCGATTGTGTGATGCACTCGCTGAATACCGTATTACATTTCCTTATGACGACGAAGAAATTCTTCATGCAGTCCGCGAATTAACAGACTTATCCGGAGGACGGGAAGGGTATTTTCGTTTGAATGTGTCCGCAGGTGTACATGACATCGGTCTGGCACCGGCTGAATACATAGAGCCGAATGTAATTCTCTTTCGCAAGGAGTTGGCAGCTGTGCCAAGAGGAACAGAAAAAACCGGTGTGTGGCTGGAAACTGCGCGCAATTTACCTGAAAGTAGCGTCCGTCACAAATCCCATAATTATTTAAACAATGTACGAGGCCGGTTAGAGCTTCCGTCCTTAAAGGATCAGGAAGGCCTTTTCCTAACAGCGGAAGGTTTTGTTGCGGAAGGAATCACTTCAAATGTATTCTGGATGAAAGACGGGACGTTGTATACACCTTCTATTAACACAGGGATTTTACCGGGTATTACACGTGCTTTCATTATATGTAGTGCAAAGAACGCAAATATTTCAGTTGTTGAAGGTGAGTTTCCAAAAATGGCAGTGGAACAAGCTGATGAAGTGTTCGTTTCTAATGCTGTGCAGGAAATTGTTCCACTCAACAGAGTGGGCAATCATTTTCTACCGGGAGCTTCAGGAGTTTATTACGAAAATCTGCACAAACTATATATACAGGCAATCGGTCATTTGAAAGAAGGTTGATAATCATGGAATTGGCTAATGCGAGAGAAATCTATCGATTCGGGCGTACGGAAATAAACTTCCGTACGGAAACGATTGTAATGGGCATATTGAATGTCACACCCGACTCGTTTTCGGATGGAGGGAAGTACGGTCAGATAGATGCGGCGTTGAAGCGTGCAGAAGAAATGATTCGTGAGGGCGCGAAGATTATCGATATTGGAGGCGAGTCAACGCGTCCTGGTCATGCACCTGTTTCTCTCGATGAAGAGATGCAACGGACCGCACCTGTGATTGAAGCGCTATCACAGGAGTTGGATTGTGTCATTTCAATTGATACATATAAAGCAGAAGTTGCGGAAGCAGCTCTTAAAGCTGGTGCAAGCATCATCAATGATGTGTGGGGAGCGAAACGTGAACCGCGTATTGCGGAAGTTGCGGCGGCTCATAATGTGCCCATCATCCTCATGCATAACCGGGAAGTAGCGGAGTACAAAGGTCATTTCATGGAAGAAATGCTGACGGATTTGCAGGGAAGTGTAGACATTGCTAAAGATGCGGGTGTTTCTCAAACAAATATATGGCTTGACCCGGGTATCGGATTCGCGAAAAACCTTGAGCAGAACGTTTTGGCAATGCAAGGGTTGCAACAAATAGCGGATATGGGCTATCCCGTTCTTCTTGGCACATCGCGCAAATCGATGATTGGCAAGATATTGGACTTGCCGGTAGAAGAACGTTTGGAAGGGACCGGTGCAACGGTTTGCTATGGCATCAATCACGGCTGCCATATTATGCGTGTACATGACGTGAAGGAAGTATCACGCATGGTGAAGATGATGGATGTGTTGGTAGGCAAGGCCAGTGTTGTCGTTAAGTAATAGTCGAGAGGGGGATGTAGGATGGATTATATTCATGTGAATGAAATGGAGTTTTACGGATACCACGGTGCATTAGCAGAAGAGAACGTGCTTGGTCAGCGGTTCCGTGCGAGTGTGTCACTTGCAATTGAGCTTGCGGAGGCAGGACGAACTGATGATTTAGCGAAAACAGTAAATTATGCAGAAGTGTATGATATCTGCCAATCAATTATTGAAGGGGAACCCCGTAAATTGATTGAAACACTCGCAGAGGACATTGCGGGGACGATTTTGAAGAAATTTCCTTCCCAAGTTCAAGGTCTGAAAGTGGTGTTGATTAAACCAGATCCTCCGATTCCTGGTCATTATACTTCCGTTTCTGTCGAGATTACGAGGGGGCGCTTCGAGTGAATGTTTCCTATCTATCGATCGGTTCTAATATCGACGATCGGTTGCATCATTTGACGGAGGCAGTCCGTGCGCTTCATGGACATGAAGAAATTGAAGTGATAAATGTCTCTTCCATATATGAAACGGTTCCGGTCGGATTTACTGACCAGGCAGATTTTCTAAACCTAGTCGTGTGTCTTAAAACGAACTTGAATGCGCATCAATTATTGAAGGTGTGCCAAGAAGTTGAGAATGAATTGGGCCGTGTTCGCAAAGTTAGATGGGGACCCCGGACGGTGGACCTTGACATTTTGTTGTATAATCACGACAATGTTGAATCAGAGAACTTAATTGTACCGCATCCGAGAATGATGGAACGGGCATTTGTTCTTGTGCCTCTGTTGGAAATCGCACCTGGTATCATTCAGCCGAAACCGGCAATTGATGACAGTGGCGTCGTTCGTTGGAAAAAGATTGAGGGTGCCGATCATTTTTTGAATGCGGAAATGTGAACGGCTCGACGTATAGATGTGCCGTCATATACGTGGCGGCTTTTTTTACATAGCAAATTTGTGTACAATGGTAGCATGCCATCCGGCGTGAGGGATAACTGATGAAGGAGTGAATGAAATGTCCCATTTGGATGAATTGAACGATCAGCTACTGGTGAGACGCCAGAAGATGGAAGACTTACGTGAGAATGGATTGGATCCATTCGGTTCAAGATATGAACGGACACACTTGTCCAATGAAATCCGGGAAGCGTATGAAGAGCTTACCAAAGAGGATTTGGATGAAACGGTTCATGAAGTGAAAATCGCGGGACGTATTATGACGAAGCGCGGCAAAGGAAAGGCTGGATTTGCACATATCCAGGATCTTGGTGGGCAGATTCAAATTTACGTCCGTCAAGATGCAATCGGTGAGGAAGCCTATGCACTATTTGATAATGCGGATCTAGGTGACATTGTCGGTGTTAAAGGAGACGTTTTTAAGACGAAGGTTGGAGAACTTTCTATTAAAGCGACTGAATTTACATTCCTGACGAAAGCACTGCGCCCGCTGCCTGATAAATTTCATGGTCTAAAAGATATCGAACAACGATACCGTCAACGCTACTTAGATCTCATTTCATCTGAAGAGAGCAGAGAGATGTTCATCACGAGAAGTCGTATCATCCAATCGATGCGTCGTTACCTGGATGAGAAAGGTTTCTTGGAAGTTGAAACACCAATGCTACACTCGATTGCGGGGGGAGCAACTGCACGCCCGTTCATCACGCACCATAATGCATTAGATATGACGTTATACATGCGTATTGCAATCGAGCTTCATTTGAAGCGTCTGATTGTCGGTGGACTGGAGAAAGTATATGAAGTGGGCCGTGTATTCCGTAATGAAGGAATCTCAACAAGACACAACCCTGAATTTACGATGATGGAGTTATATGAAGCGTATGCCGATTATAACGATATTATGGAACTGACTGAAAACATGATTGCATATATGGCGGAAGACGTCCTGGGTACAACACAAGTTCAGTATGGGGATGACATCATTGACTTATCTCCAGGCTGGAAACGTCTGCATATGGCAGACGCTGTAAAGGAATACACTGGGGTGGACTTCTGGAAAGAGATGACGAAAGAAGAAGCCCATGCCTTGGCGAAAGAGCACGGCGTTGAAGTAGCTGGCATGATGGAAGTTGGTCATGTTCTAAATGAGTTCTTTGAACAAAAGGTTGAAGAGCTGCTTGTACAGCCTACTTTCATTTATGGACATCCTGTAGAAATCTCGCCTTTGGCGAAGAAGAATCCTGAAGATGGACGCTTCACGGACCGTTTCGAACTATTCATCGTGCGCCGCGAGCATGCAAATGCATTTACAGAATTGAATGATCCAATCGATCAACGCGCCCGCTTTGAAGCGCAAATGGTGGAGAAAGAACAGGGCAATGATGAAGCGCATGAAATGGATGAAGACTTTGTCGAAGCACTGGAGTATGGTCTACCACCAACTGGTGGCCTTGGAATAGGTATTGATCGTCTAGTTATGCTTTTAACAAATGCCCAATCTATCCGGGACATCCTTCTATTCCCGCAGATGAGATCGAAGGAATAAAGCAGCTGAAGCTGTGCAAAAGCCTATATTGCACAGCTTCACGCTCTTTTTAAAAAAAGAATTAATCATTTTCAATGAAAACTATTGCATTCAAAATGATCTGGTGTTATATTAAATAACGTTGCACTTCTGGTAAACGAAAACAACTTTTAAAAAAAGACTTTAAAACTTTTTTAAAAAAGTTGTTGACAACAGCATTGCGATAATGGTATTATATAAAAGTTGCTTCTTAACGAAGCGACCGACAATAGAAACCAAATGAACCTTGAAAACTGAACAGCAAAACGTCAACAATACAAGTTCTGCAGCCGGCTTGCCGGTGAAGGAACAAAACGAATCTTCGGATTCAAAATTGACATCTTAATTGATGCCAGCAAGAAATGAGCTATTCATTTTCTTCTATTATGGAGAGTTTGATCCTGGCTCAGGACGAACGCTGGCGGCATGCCTAATACATGCAAGTCGAGCGGATTGATGGGAGCTTGCTCCCTGATATCAGCGGCGGACGGGTGAGTAACACGTGGGCAACCTGCCCTGCAGATGGGGATAACTCCGGGAAACCGGGGCTAATACCGAATAATCAGTTCCTTCGCATGAAGGAACTCTGAAAGACGGTTTCGGCTGTCACTGCAGGATGGGCCCGCGGCGCATTAGCTAGTTGGTGGGGTAATGGCCTACCAAGGCAACGATGCGTAGCCGACCTGAGAGGGTGATCGGCCACACTGGGACTGAGACACGGCCCAGACTCCTACGGGAGGCAGCAGTAGGGAATCTTCCACAATGGACGAAAGTCTGATGGAGCAATGCCGCGTGAGCGAAGAAGGTTTTCGGATCGTAAAGCTCTGTTGCGAGGGAAGAACAAGTACGGGAGTAACTGCCCGTACCTTGACGGTACCTCGTCAGAAAGCCACGGCTAACTACGTGCCAGCAGCCGCGGTAATACGTAGGTGGCAAGCGTTGTCCGGAATTATTGGGCGTAAAGCGCGCGCAGGCGGTCCTTTAAGTCTGATGTGAAAGCCCACGGCTCAACCGTGGAGGGTCATTGGAAACTGGAGGACTTGAGTACAGAAGAGGAAAGCGGAATTCCACGTGTAGCGGTGAAATGCGTAGAGATGTGGAGGAACACCAGTGGCGAAGGCGGCTTTCTGGTCTGTAACTGACGCTGAGGCGCGAAAGCGTGGGGAGCAAACAGGATTAGATACCCTGGTAGTCCACGCCGTAAACGATGAGTGCTAAGTGTTAGGGGGTTTCCGCCCCTTAGTGCTGCAGCTAACGCATTAAGCACTCCGCCTGGGGAGTACGGCCGCAAGGCTGAAACTCAAAGGAATTGACGGGGACCCGCACAAGCGGTGGAGCATGTGGTTTAATTCGAAGCAACGCGAAGAACCTTACCAGGTCTTGACATCCCACTGACCGGCATGGAGACATGTCTTTCCCTTCGGGGACAGTGGTGACAGGTGGTGCATGGTTGTCGTCAGCTCGTGTCGTGAGATGTTGGGTTAAGTCCCGCAACGAGCGCAACCCTTATTCTTAGTTGCCATCATTTAGTTGGGCACTCTAAGGAGACTGCCGGTGACAAACCGGAGGAAGGTGGGGATGACGTCAAATCATCATGCCCCTTATGACCTGGGCTACACACGTGCTACAATGGACGGTACAAAGGGCTGCAAACCCGCGAGGGCAAGCCAATCCCATAAAACCGTTCCCAGTTCGGATTGCAGGCTGCAACTCGCCTGCATGAAGCCGGAATCGCTAGTAATCGTGGATCAGCATGCCACGGTGAATACGTTCCCGGGTCTTGTACACACCGCCCGTCACACCACGAGAGTTTGTAACACCCGAAGTCGGTGGGGTAACCCTTACGGGAGCCAGCCGCCGAAGGTGGGACAGATGATTGGGGTGAAGTCGTAACAAGGTAGCCGTATCGGAAGGTGCGGCTGGATCACCTCCTTTCTAAGGATTATTACGGAATATGAACCTTGGGTTCATACGTTGACGTTTTGCGTTCAGTTTTGAAGGTTCATCCTGTTGGATGAAACTTTCAAAACTTGTTCATTGAAAACTGGATAGAACGACATTGAAGCAACAAAACATCAAGTTAATCAACCGAGTCGATCACTTAGTGATTGAACAATGCAAGTCTTTTTAACGATCATGGAAGCATATCGCTATGCGGAAGTGGTCACTTATGGAATTCATGAAGTGTCACAGCTGATTGAAAACCGAAAAGGTTAAGTTAGAAAGGGCGCACGGCGGATGCCTTGGCACTAGAAGCCTAAGAAGGACGGCACTAACACCGATATGCTTCGGGGAGCTGTAAGTAAGCTTTGATCCGAAGATTTCCGAATGGGGAAACCCACTGCCTTTAATGGGGCAGTACGTTTACGTGAATACATAGCGTAAACGAGGCACACCCGGAGAACTGAAACATCTAAGTACCCGGAGGAAGAGAAAGAAAAATCGATTCCCTTAGTAGCGGCGAGCGAAACGGGAAGAGCCCAAACCAGGAAGCTTGCTTCCTGGGGTTGTAGGACACTCTATACGGAGTTACAAAAGGCTGGATTAGACGAAGCGACCTGGAAAGGTCCGCCAGAGCGGGTAATAGCCCCGTAGTCGAAAGTCCATCCCCTCCAGAGTGGATCCTGAGTACGGCGGAACACGTGAAATTCCGTCGGAATCCGGGAGGACCATCTCCCAAGGCTAAATACTCTCTAGTGACCGATAGTGTACCAGTACCGTGAGGGAAAGGTGAAAAGCACCCCGGAAGGGGAGTGAAATAGATCCTGAAACCGTGTGCCTACAAGTTGTCAGAGCCCGTTAATGGGTGATGGCGTGCCTTTTGTAGAATGAACCGGCGAGTTACGATTCCATGCAAGGTTAAGCAGTGAATGCGGAGCCGCAGCGAAAGCGAGTCTGAATAGGGCGAATGAGTATGGGGTCGTAGACCCGAAACCAGGTGATCTACCCATGTCCAGGGTGAAGGTAAGGTAACACTTACTGGAGGCCCGAACCCACGTACGTTGAAAAGTGCGGGGATGAGGTGTGGGTAGCGGTGAAATTCCAATCGAACCTGGAGATAGCTGGTTCTCTCCGAAATAGCTTTAGGGCTAGCCTCAAACGTTAGAATCTCGGAGGTAGAGCACTGTTTGGACTAGGGGCCCATCCCGGGTTACCGAATTCAGACAAACTCCGAATGCCGATGATTTATGTTTGGGAGTCAGACTGCGGGTGATAAGATCCGTAGTCGAGAGGGAAACAGCCCAGACCGCCAGTTAAGGTCCCCAAGTATCCGTTAAGTGGAAAAGGATGTGACGCTGTCCAGACAACCAGGATGTTGGCTTAGAAGCAGCCACCATTTAAAGAGTGCGTAATAGCTCACTGGTCGAATGGCGTTGCGCCGAAAATGTACCGGGGCTAAACGGATCACCGAAACTGCGGATTGACACCTATGGTGTCAGTGGTAGGAGAGCGTTCCAAGGGCGTCGAAGCTAGACCGTAAGGACTGGTGGAGCGCTTGGAAGTGAGAATGCCGGTATGAGTAGCGAAAGAAGGGTGAGAATCCCTTCCACCGAATGCCTAAGGTTTCCTGAGGAAGGCTCGTCCGCTCAGGGTCAGTCGGGACCTAAGTCGAGGCCGAAAGGCGTAGACGATGGATAACAGGTTGATATTCCTGTACCACCTCCCCGCCGTTTGAGCAATGGGGGGACGCAGAAGGATAGGGTGAGCGCGCTGTTGGTCATGCGCGTCTAAGCAGTGAGGTGTGGAACGAGGCAAATCCCGTTCCTATAACATTGAGCTGTGACAGCAAGGGGAATTATTCCCCGGAGTCCCTGATTTCACACTGCCAAGAAAAGCCTCTAGCGAGGCGGGAGGTGCCCGTACCGCAAACCGACACAGGTAGGCGAGAAGAGAATTCTAAGGTGATCGAGAGAACTCTCGTTAAGGAACTCGGCAAAATGACCCCGTAACTTCGGGAGAAGGGGTGCTCTGGTAGGGTGTTAAAGCCCGAGAGAGCCGCAGTGAATAGGCCCAGGCGACTGTTTAGCAAAAACACAGGTCTCTGCAAAACCGTAAGGTGACGTATAGGGGCTGACGCCTGCCCGGTGCTGGAAGGTTAAGAGGAGAGGTCAGCGCAAGCGAAGCTTCGAATTGAAGCCCCAGTAAACGGCGGCCGTAACTATAACGGTCCTAAGGTAGCGAAATTCCTTGTCGGGTAAGTTCCGACCCGCACGAAAGGCGTAACGATCTGGGCACTGTCTCAACGAGAGACTCGGTGAAATTATAATATGCGTGAAGATGCGCATTACCCGCGACAGGACGGAAAGACCCCGTGGAGCTTTACTGTAGCCTGATATTGAATTCCGGTGCAGCCTGTACAGGATAGGTAGGAGCCTTTGAGTCCGGAGCGCCAGCTTCGGAGGAGGCAATGGTGGGATACTACCCTGGCTGTATTGGACTTCTAACCCTTGCCCGTGATCCGGGCAGGAGACAGTGTCAGGTGGACAGTTTGACTGGGGCGGTCGCCTCCTAAAGAGTAACGGAGGCGCCCAAAGGTTCCCTCAGAATGGTTGGACATCATTCGTAGAGTGCAAAGGCATAAGGGAGCTTGACTGCGAGACCTACAAGTCGAGCAGGGTCGAAAGACGGGCTTAGTGATCCGGTGGTTCCGCATGGAAGGGCCATCGCTCAACGGATAAAAGCTACCCCGGGGATAACAGGCTTATCTCCCCCAAGAGTCCACATCGACGGGGAGGTTTGGCACCTCGATGTCGGCTCATCGCATCCTGGGGCTGTAGTCGGTCCCAAGGGTTGGGCTGTTCGCCCATTAAAGCGGTACGCGAGCTGGGTTCAGAACGTCGTGAGACAGTTCGGTCCCTATCCGTCGCGGGCGCAGGAAATTTGAGAGGAGCTGTCCTTAGTACGAGAGGACCGGGATGGACACACCGCTGGTGTACCAGTTGTCTTGCCAAAGGCATCGCTGGGTAGCTATGTGTGGAAGGGATAAATGCTGAAAGCATCTAAGCATGAAGCCCCCCTCAAGATGAGATTTCCCATTACGCAAGTAAGTAAGATCCCTCAAAGAAGATGAGGTAGATAGGTCCGGGGTGGAAGCGTGGCGACACGTGCAGCTGACGGATACTAATCGATCGAGGACTTAACCTTATATGTTAGAAAGCGCACGGTTGAACGTGATGAGTTCAGCAACAATGTCTGTTTTATCCGGTTTTGAACGAACAAGTATATTTTTTTGAAAAAAGTGCTTGTAATTTCAAAAAGAGTTGATATAATAGTGAATGTCCTTTTAAAAGGATGTCATAAGTCTGGTGACGATGGCGAAGAGGTCACACCCGTTCCCATACCGAACACGGAAGTTAAGCTCTTCAGCGCCGATGGTAGTAGGGGGATTCCCCCTGTGAGAGTAGGACGTTGCCAGGCGATTAATTCTTTACATACTAATCAAATATCCCGGAGGATTAGCTCAGCTGGGAGAGCACCTGCCTTACAAGCAGGGGGTCGGCGGTTCGAGCCCGTCATCCTCCACCATTTCTTTACTACACTTGCCGGTGTAGCTCAACTGGTAGAGCAACTGACTTGTAATCAGTAGGTTGAGGGTTCAAGTCCTTTCGCCGGCACCATTTTTTAGAGCCATTAGCTCAGTTGGTAGAGCATCTGACTTTTAATCAGAGGGTCGCAGGTTCGAATCCTGCATGGCTCACCATTTTTTTGGACAAGATGTTTGAAGTTTTATACGCGGGTGTGGTGGAACTGGCAGACACGCTAGACTTAGGATCTAGTGCCGCAAGGCGTGGGGGTTCGACTCCCTTCACCCGCACTTTAATATGCGGAAGTAGTTCAGTGGTAGAATACGACCTTGCCAAGGTCGGGGTCGCGGGTTCGAATCCCGTCTTCCGCTCCATAGTTTTTGCCGGGGTGGCGGAACTGGCAGACGCACAGGACT